>NZ_JBEZNW010000032.1:0-85763 GCF_040653355.1 Streptomyces sp. NPDC047971
GGGGGGGGGGGGTGGCTTACTAAAATCTTTCTCTGGCGCACCCCCCCCCCCCCCCCCCCCGCGGGGGGGGGGCCCCCCCCCCGGCCCCCCCCCCCCCGTCCGTCGTTCCTGTGGTGCTCCGCACACTGTCCCGCCGCAGGTCAAAGGTGAGTTGACGGGTGTTCGCGCAGCGTGGTGGACTTCCGGGGCCATGACGGCGGCAACAGAGGAAGCCCGGTGCGAATCCGGCGCGGTCCCGCCACTGTGACCGGGGAGTCGATCCCCGGGAGCCAGGAACTCTCTCCGCCGGTCACGTCGAGCCAGGGCGCGGACCCTGAGTGAGGACACAGCGCCATGCCCGGCCGCAGTGCAGCCACAGGTGTATTCGCGTACGGCGCCGCCGCCGGCCTGGCCGCGGACCTGATCGTCGGCGACCCCCGCCGCGGCCATCCGGTCGCCGCGTTCGGGCGCGCCGCCGGCTCCGTCGAGAAGCTGCTCCACCACGACCACCGCGGGTGGGGTGCGCTGCACACCGCCGTCTGCGCCGGTGGCGCCACGGCGATCGCGGCACTGGCCGCCCGTACCGTACGCGACCGCCCCGGGGCCGCCGTCGCGCTGACCGCCGCCTCCGTGTGGGCCGTCGTCGGCGGCACGACCCTGGGCCGCGAGGCCCGCGCGATCGGCGGGGCACTGGCCGCCGGGGACCTGGAGGTCGCCCGCGAGCGGATGCCCCACCTGGTGGGACGCGATCCGCAGGCCCTGGACGGCCCCGCGATGGCCCGCGCGGTGGTGGAGTCCGTCGCCGAGAACACCTCCGACGCCGTCGTGGGCGCCCTGTTCTGGGGCGCGGTCGCCGGGGTTCCGGGACTCGTCGGCTTCCGTGCCGTGAACACGCTGGACGCGATGGTCGGCCACAGGTCCCCGGCGTACCGGCGCTTCGGCTGGGCCTCGGCGCGACTCGACGACGTGGCCGGCTGGCCGGGCGCCAGGCTGACCGCCGCTCTCGCGACGGTCGCCGGCGGCGACCCGAAGGGGGCCGTGCGGGCATGGCGGCGGGACGCGGCCGGGCACCCGAGCCCCAACGCCGGTCCCGTGGAGGCGTCCTTCGCGGGGGCGCTCGGCGTACGGCTCGGCGGGACGCTGTCGTACGGCGGACGGGTCGAGCACCGGCCGGTGCTGAACGAGGAGGGCCGGGCCGTGGAGGTCGGGGACATCGAACGGGCGGTGCGGCTCTCGCGCCGGGTCACCGCGCTGACGCTGGCGGTGTGCGTGGGCGGACGGATCGTGGCGGGCGCGATGAAGCGGAGGAAGGCATGAGAGGCGGGGGGCTGCTGGTCGCGGGGACCACGTCCGACGCGGGCAAGAGCGTCGTCACGGCGGGCATCTGCCGCTGGCTGGTCCGGCAGGGCGTGAAGGTCGCCCCGTTCAAGGGGCAGAACATGTCCCTGAACTCCTTCGTGACCCGCGGGGGCGCGGAGATCGGCCGGGCACAGGCCATGCAGGCGCAGGCGGCCCGCGTCGAGCCGACCGCGCTGATGAACCCCGTGCTGCTGAAGCCGGGCAGCGACCGCTCCAGCCAGGTCGTCCTGATGGGCAAGCCGGTGGGCGAGCTGAGCGCGCGCGGGTTCTTCGGGTCCGGGGAGCCGTCCGCCGGGAAGGGTCTCCACGGGGGCCGGCGGACGGAGCTCTTCGAGCCCGTGATGGCGTGCCTGGAGGAGCTGCGGGGCACGTATGACGCCGTGATCTGCGAGGGGGCGGGCAGTCCGGCCGAGATCAACCTGAGGCGTACGGACATCGTCAACATGGGCGTCGCACGGGCGGCGCGGCTGCCGGTGCTGGTCGTCGGCGACATCGACAGGGGTGGGGTGTTCGCCCAGTTCTTCGGCACGACGGCGCTGCTCACGCCGGAGGACCAGAAGCTGATCGCGGGCTATCTCGTGAACAAGTTCCGAGGCGACGTGAGCCTGCTGGAGCCGGGCCTCGACATGCTGCTCGGACTGACCGGGCGCCGGACGTACGGGGTGCTGCCCTACGCGCACGGGCTCGGCATCGACGAGGAGGACGGCCTGCGGGTCTCGCTGCGGGGCGCGGTCCGCGAGTCGGTCGTCGCGCCCCCGGTCGGCGAGGACGTGCTGCGGGTCGCCGTCTGCGCCGTGCCGCTGATGTCCAACTTCACCGACGTGGACGCGCTGGCGGCCGAGCCGGGCGTGGTGGTGCGGTTCGTGGACCGGGCCGAGGAGCTCGTCGACGCGGACCTGGTGGTCGTGCCGGGCACCCGCGGGACGGTCAAGGCGCTGGCGTGGCTGCGGGAGCGCGGTCTCGCCGACGCGATCGCCCGGCGCGCGGCGGAGGGCAGGCCGGTGCTCGGCATCTGCGGCGGCTTCCAGGCGCTCGGGGAGCTGATCGAGGACGAGGTCGAGTCGAAGGCCGGCACCGTCGACGGGCTCGGACTGCTGCCCGTACGGGTCCGGTTCGCGGCCGAGAAGACCCTGGCCCGGCCCGTCGGCGAGGCGCTCGGCCAGCCCGTGGAGGGATACGAGATCCACCACGGCGTCGCGGACGTGCGAGGTGGCGAACCCTTCCTCGACGGCTGCCGGGTCGGCGCCGTCTGGGGCACGCACTGGCACGGCTCCCTGGAGAGCGACGGCTTCCGCCGGGCGTTCCTGCGGGAGGTCGCGGCGGCGGCCGGACGGCGCTTCGTCCCGGCCCCCGACACCTCCTTCGGGGCGCTCCGCGAGGAGCAGCTGGACCGTCTCGGCGACCTGATCGAGGAACACGCGGACACGGACGCGCTGCTGCGTCTGATCGAGAACGGCTCGCCGAACGGGCTGCCGTTCATCCCGCCGGGCGCGCCGTGAGGGCGGGCCCGGAGTTGAGCGAACGTCAGCGACCCGACCTTGAAGGAGTGACCACCCGATGAGCACCCGGTATCCGTTCACCGCCGTCGTCGGCATGGACGACCTGCGGCTCGCGCTGCTGCTGAACGCGGTGAGCCCGGCGGTGGGCGGTGTCCTCGTACGCGGCGAGAAGGGCACCGCCAAGTCGACCGCCGTGCGCGCGCTCGCGGACCTCCTGCCGCCGGTGGCGGTGGTCGCCGGGTGCCGGTTCAGCTGCGACCCGGGCGCGCCCGATCCGCGGTGCCCGGACGGCCCGCACGCCGAGACGCCCGGGGCGGCCCGCCCCGCCCGGATGGTCGAGCTGCCCGTCGGCGCGTCCGAGGACCGGCTCGTGGGCGCGCTGGACATCGAGCGGGCGCTCGCCGAGGGCGTGAAGGCGTTCGAGCCGGGGCTGCTCGCGGACGCGCACCGCGGGATCCTCTACGTCGACGAGGTCAACCTCCTCCACGACCATCTGATCGACCTGCTCCTCGACGCCGCCGCCATGGGCTCCTCGTACGTCGAGCGCGAAGGCGTCTCCGTACGGCACGCGGCACGCTTCCTGCTCGTCGGCACGATGAACCCCGAGGAGGGCGAGTTGCGGCCGCAGTTGCTGGACCGCTTCGGACTCACCGTCGAGGTCGCCGCCTCCCGCGAGCCCGAGCAGCGGGTCGAGGTGGTGCGCCGCCGGCTCGCCTTCGACGACGACCCGGCCGCCTTCGCCGCCCGCTGGGCCGAGGAGGAGAACGCGCTGCGGGACCGGGTCGTCGCCGCGCGCGACCTGCTGCCGAGCGTCTCGCTCGGCGACGCCGTCCTGCTCCAGATCGCCGCGACCTGCGCCGCGTTCGAGGTGGACGGGATGCGCGCCGACATCGTGATGGCCCGGACGGCGACCGCGCTCGCCGCGTGGGCGGGGCGGACGGAGGTGACCTCCGAGGACGTACGGCAGGCCGCGCTGCTCGCCCTCCCCCACCGCAGGCGGCGGAACCCCTTCGACGCGCCGGGGCTCGACGAGGACAAGCTCGACGAGACGCTGGAGCGGTTCACGGACGAGGACGGGGACGACGATCCCGACCCGGGACCCGACGGCGGACCGGGCGGTGGCCCCGGTGGCGGGGTGCCTCCGCAGGGCGAGGGGCCGGACGACGGCACCTCGCGGGACGCCGGTGCCGAGGAGGCTCCGGCGCCCGCTCCGGGCGCGGGCGGCGGCGCCGGTGAGCGGGCCGCCGTCAAGGCCGCCGAGCCCTTCCGTACGAAGGTGCTCAGCGTGCCGGGACTGGGCGAGGGGGCGGCCGGACGCCGTTCCAGGGCCCGCACCGAGCACGGCAGGACCACCGGCTCCGTACGGCCCCGGTCCACGCTGACCAAGCTCCATCTGACCGCGACCGTGCATGCCGCCGCCCCGCACCAGAAGGCGCGCGGGCGGACCGGGCCCGGGCTCGTGGTCCGCCGGGACGACCTGCGGCAGGCGACCCGCGAGGGGCGCGAGGGCAATCTCGTGCTCTTCGCCGTGGACGCCTCCGGCTCGATGGCGGCCCGGCAGCGGATGAGCGCCGTGAAGGGCGCGGTCCTCTCGCTGCTGCTCGACGCCTACCAGCGGCGCGACAAGGTCGGCCTCGTCACCTTCCGGGGGCGGGACGCCGAGGTGGCACTGCCGCCGACCTCGTCCGTGGACGCGGCCGCCGCGCGGCTCGAACAGCTCCCGACGGGCGGCCGCACACCGCTGTCCGCGGGGCTTCTCAAGGCCCATGACGTCCTGCGCGTGGAGCGGCTGCGTGATCCCTCGCGCCGTCCGCTGCTCGTCGTCGTGACCGACGGCCGGGCGACCGGTGGCGGCGCGGACCCGGTGGCGCTCGCCGCCCGGGCGGCGCGGCTGCATGCCTCCGAGGGCACGGCGGCCGTCGTCGTGGACTGCGAGACCGGGCCCGTGCGGCTGGGGCTCGCCGGGCAACTCGCCCGCGAACTGGGCGGCACGGCCGTCACCTTGGACGAGCTGCGCGCCGACTCGATCGCCGGGCTCGTCAGGGACGTACAGGCAGGACAGACAACCAGGAGGGCCGCGTAATGCCGCAGGGACAGCCGACCGTCGTTCCGGACGACGGTCTCACCACCCGTCAGCGCCGCAATCGTGCGCTGGTCATGGTGCACACCGGGGTCGGCAAGGGGAAGTCGACGGCGGCCTTCGGCATGGCCCTGCGCGCCTGGAACCAGGGCTGGCCGATCGGGGTCTTCCAGTTCGTCAAGTCCGCCAAGTGGAAGGTCGGCGAGGAGAACGCCCTCAAGGCGCTCGGCGAGACCGGCAAGGGCGGCAGCGTCACCTGGAACAAGATGGGCGAGGGCTGGTCCTGGATCCAGCGCGAGGTCGCCGAGGGCGAGCAGTCCCACGAGGACAAGGCGCGCGAGGGCTGGGAGCAGGTCAAGCGCGACCTCGCCGAGGAGAAGTACAAGTTCTACGTCCTCGACGAGTTCGCCTATCTGCTGCACTGGGGCTGGATCGACACCCGAGAGGTCGTCGAGGTGCTGCGCGACCGTCCCGGTCAGCAGCACGTCGTGATCACCGGCCGCAACGCCCCGCAGGAGCTCGTGGACTTCGCGGACCTGGTCACGGACATGTCGAAGGTGAAGCACCCGATGGACGCGGGTCAGAAGGGCCAGCGGGGCATCGAGTGGTAGCACGTCTCGTCATCGCCGCGCCGTCCTCCGGCGCGGGCAAGACCACGGTCGCGACCGGCCTGATGGCCGCGTTCGCCGGCCGTGGTCTCGCGGTCTCCCCGCACAAGGTCGGCCCCGACTACATCGACCCGGGCTACCACGCCCTGGCGACCGGACGGCCGGGCCGCAACCTCGACGCGTACATGTGCGGCACGGGGCTGATCGCGCCGCTCTTCGAGCACGGGGCGCGCGGCTGCGACCTGGCGGTCGTCGAGGGCGTCATGGGGCTGTACGACGGCGCCGCCGACCAGGGCGAGCTGGCGTCCACCGCCCAGGTGGCCAAGCTGCTCAGGGCGCCGGTGGTGCTGGTCGTGGACGCCTCGTCGCAGTCGCGGTCGGTGGCGGCGCTGGTGCACGGGTTCGCCTCGTGGGATCCGGAGGTGCGGATCGGCGGGGTGATCCTGAACAAGGTCGCGACCGACCGGCACGAGCATCTGCTGCGGGAGGCGCTCGGGGAGTCGGGGGTGCCGGTCCTCGGTGTCCTGCGGCGGGCGCCGGCGGTGGCCACGCCGTCGCGGCACCTCGGTCTCGTGCCCGTGGCCGAGCGGCAGGCTCAGGCCGTCGAGGCGGTGGCCGCGCAGGCGGAGCAAGTGCTCGCGGGCTGCGACATGGACGCGCTGCTGGCCCTGGCGCGCTCGGCGCCTCCGATGCCGGGAGACCTCTGGGACCCCGCGGGCGCCGTTCTGGTGCGGTCCGACGGTGGTGTGCCCACCCTCCCCCGGACGTCGTCCGGGGGTACCTCCACCGCCCTGCGGGACGATCGCCCACGCCCTGTCGTGGCGGTCGCGGGAGGAGCGGCGTTCACGTTCTCCTACGCCGAGCACACGGAACTGCTGAAGGCCGCGGGCGCGGACGTCGTCACCTTCGATCCGCTGCGGGACGAGGCCCTGCCCGAGGGGACCGGCGGGCTCGTCATAGGCGGCGGCTTCCCCGAGATGTACGGGTCCGAGCTGTCCGCCAACGAGCCGCTGCGGAAGGCCGTCGCCGCGTTCGCCGCGTCCGGCGCGCCGATCGCCGCCGAGTGTGCCGGGCTGCTGTACCTGGCGCGGTCGCTCGACGGGACGCCGATGTGCGGGGTGCTCGACGCGGACGCCCGGATGTCGGACCGGCTGACGCTCGGGTACCGGGACGCCGTGGCGGTGAGCGACAGTTCGCTCGCCGCGGCCGGGACGCGGATGCGGGGCCATGAGTTCCACCGGACCGTGATCGAGCCGGGCGCGGGGGCGGACGCGGCCTGGGGGCTGCGGCAGCCGACGCGGAGGGTGGAGGGGTTCGTGCGGCAGGGTGTCCACGCGAGCTATGTGCACACCCATTGGGCGGGCACCCCGCAGGCCGCCGTGCGCTTCGTGGAGCACTGCGCGAAGGGCTCCGCCGCGTGAGATCAGCCGCCGGAGGCGCCCACCACGAGCCAGATGAAGCCCACGCCCGTCACCGTGCAGAACAGGGTGGAGCGGGCCGGGTGTTCGTGGTGTGCCTCGGGGAGGATCTCGGCGGCGGCGAGGTAGAGCAGGGCGCCGCCGAAGAATCCGAGATATCCGCCGAGCAGTCCCTCCGGAAGGGTGAACAGCAGGGTGGACGCGGCGCCGACGACCGGTGCGAGCGCGTCCAGGACCAGCATCGTGACGGCTCTGCGCCGGGCGTTCCCGTACAGGCTGGTGATCGTGTACGTGTTGAACCCGTCGGCGAAGTCGTGGGCGATGACGGCGAGCGCGACGGTGGCGCCCATGCCCCCGCCGACCTGGAAGGCGGCGCCGAGCGCGATGCCGTCCATCAGGCTGTGGGCGACCATCGCGGCGGCGGCGGTGAGTCCGACCTGCGGCACCCTCTCGTCGGCGGCGACACCGTGCGCGGCCCGACGGACCGCGAGGAGGCGTTCCACCACGTGGGCGAGGAGGAAGCCGGCCACGAAGAGGAGCAGGGCCTGCGGCACTCCGAAGACCTTCTCCCCCGATGCCTCCATGGCCTCCGGCAGGAGGTCGAGGCCGACGACGCCCAGCATCAGGCCGCCGGCGAGCCCGAGGACGAGGTGGCGCCGGTCGGTGACGCGCTGCGCCGTCCAGCCTCCGAAGAGCGTCATGAGGAACGCGCCGAGCGCGACGAAAACGGCCATGGGCCCTTGCTATCGGATCGCGCGCGTTCCGCGCACATCACCGGGGCCGATGTGGGGAGGCTGGTCGCGTGATCACGGTGATCGGAAGCAGTGCGGGAGCCGACGCGGGCTCGTGGGCGGGCGAGGCGGCCCTGGTGGTGGACGTGCGGGGCGACGAGTTGACGGACACGGAACTCGACCTGGTCGAGAAGCACGTGTCCGGAGGTGGGACGCGGGTGGTCGTGCGAGCGCTGGGTGACCCCGGATTCTTCGGGGTCGTCCGCACCTTGGAGGAGCGCTTCGGGGCCGCGGAGCTCGACGTGCGGCCCGGGCCGACGATGGTGGGGCTGGCGTTCGCCCGCCTCGGCCTGCCCTGGGACGACGCCTTCGTGGTGGACGGCGGGGAGGAGTGCGGCCACGCGCTGAACCGGGCCGTGAACGTGTGCCGGGCGCATCCCAAGGTGGCCGTGCTGCCCGGGCCCGGGGTGGGTCCCGCGGAGCTGGGCGCCGAGCTGGTGCACCGGGTGGCGTCGCGGACGCTGGTGGTGTTCTCGGCGCTGGGCGATCCCTTCCGCGAGCGCTTCGAGCGGGTGGAGCCCGCTGAGGCGATGTGCCGGAGCTGGGAGGGGGTGAGCCTGGTCCTGTGTCTCGACGAGTCGCGGCCGGAGGGGCCGCCTCCGGCGGTGACGGGGCCGCTGGCGGGGCCCGGCCGCTGGGCGTTGCCGGACGGGGAGTTCGGGGCGGGCGACGCGCTCGGCGGGTCCGTGCTGCCGTACGAGGCGCGGGCGCTGGCTCTGGCGCGGCTGGGGCCGCGGGCCGGGGATCTGGTCTGGGACATCGGTACGGGCTGTGGCTCGGTCGCGGTCGAGTGCGCCCGGCTCGGCGCGGCGGTGGTCGCGGTGGAGCGGACGGCTTCCGGAGTCGAGCGGATCCGGGCGAATACCGCCGCGCACGGCGTGGAGGTGCGGACGGTGCACGGCGCGGCGCCGACGGTGCTGTCCCATCTGGCCGATCCGGACGGCGTGTTCATCGGTGGCGGGGGCAGCGAGCTGAAGTCGATCGTGCTGGCCTCGGCCCGGCGGGCGCGGCGGGCGGTGGTGGTGGCGGTGACGGCTCTGGAGCAGGTGGCGCCGGTCCGCTCGGCGCTGGCGTGCCGCGGTTTCGAGGCCGAGGGGGTGTTGCTGCAGTCCCAGCGGCTGCTCGCGCTGCCGGGAGGTTCCTCGACGATGGCGCCGGCGGCGCCGGTGTTCCTGGTGTGGGGTACGCGGTGAGCGGGGCTTCCGTGGGGGTCGGGGCCCGCTCGGGGGTGTCGGTGGACGAGGTTCTCGACCTGGTCTCGCAGGTGCTGCGGGAGGCGGTACTCGCGGACGCGGACGTGTCGGCGCTCGCGACGCTGGAGGCGCGGGCGGCGGAGCCGGGGATCGTGGGCGCGGCCGGGCGGCTCGGTGTGCCCCTGCGGGCCTACGGGGCGGAGGCGTTGGCCGCCGTGTCCGTGCCGCATCCCTCGCGGGCTCCGCTGGCGGCGGCCGGGACGGGGTCGGTGGCGGAGGCGGCGGCGCTGCTCTCGGCGGGTCCCGGTGCCGAACTTCTCGTACCGAAGCGGAAATCGCGACGCGTGACGTGCGCTATCGCCCGATCGCTCCCGGTTCGTCCGAACGAAGATGCCTCCGCCGCACGGTTGTTGCCCCAGAGACAGGGGTACATCGCTGGTCAGACGGAGCCCCGTACACCCCCCACTCACCACCCGACGGCGGCCATGGATTTCCACGCGCACACTGACGTCCACGATCTGCGCCACCACGGTGACGCGGAGGTACGGGACGAGAAGCTGATCGACCTCGCGGTCAACGTCCGCACGAACACGCCGCCGCAGTGGCTGCGCGAGCGGATCGCCGATTCCCTCACCGGTCTCGCGCACTACCCGGACGGGCGGGCGGCGCGGGCCGCCGTCGCCGAACGGCACGATCTGCCGGCCGGGCGGGTGCTGCTCACGGCCGGGGCGGCGGAGGCGTTCGTGCTGCTCGCGCGGGCGCTGCCGGTGCGGCGGCCGGTGGTGGTCCATCCGCAGTTCACGGAGCCGGAGGCGGCCCTGCGCGACGCCGGGCACGAGGTGGGCCGGGTGCTGCTCCGTGAGGAGGAGGGCTTCCGGCTCGACCCCTCGGCGGTTCCGGAGGACGCGGACCTGGTGGTGATCGGGAACCCGACGAACCCCACGTCGGTGCTGCATCCCGCGGAGACGATCGCCTCGCTGGCGCGTCCCGGCCGGACGCTGGTGGTGGACGAGGCGTTCATGGACGCGGTGCCGGGCGAGCGGGAGTCGCTCGCCGGGCGGACGGACGTGCCGGGGCTGGTGGTGCTGCGGAGTCTGACGAAGACCTGGGGTCTCGCCGGTCTGCGGATCGGCTACGTGCTCGCGGGGCCGGAGACGATCGAGACCCTCGCGGCGGCGCAGCCGCTGTGGCCGGTGTCCACTCCGGCGCTGGTGGCGGCGGAGAGCTGCATGTCGCGGGCGGCGCTCGCCGAGGCGGAGCTCGCGGCGCACCGGATCGCGGTGGAGCGCGCGCATCTGCTGGCGGGGCTGGCGGAGTTCGACGAGGTCAGAGCGGTCGCTGCGGCGGAGGGACCGTTCGTCCTGATCCGGGTCCATCGCGCGGACCAGGTCCGGGAGCGGTTGCGCGCCCTGGGATTCGCGGCCCGGCGCGGTGACACCTTCCCGGGCCTGGACCGGAACTGGCTCAGGCTCGCGGTCCGGGACCGGGCCACGACGAACCGGTTCCTTCAGGCCCTGGACCAGGCCCTGCTGATCACGGGCTGAGCGTGCGGGGAGGGCGGTGTCGTCGCCACCGCCCTCCGCGCGCTCGTTCCCCCTGAGGCCCCCCTCGGGTCGGTCAGCCGCGGGCGCGGCTCCGCGCCAGGACGAAGGCACCGGCGCCCAGGGCGAGCAGGACGACGGCTCCGCCGGCGAGGTACGGGGTCATGGAGCTGCCGCCGGTCGCGGCGAGGTTCTGGCCGGCCGGATCGGATCCGCCGTTCTGGGTCGTCACACCGCTGTCGTCGGTGGGATCGGCCGTGGGCTCCTTCGAGGGCTGCTCGCTCGGCCGCTCCGTGGGCTTCTCGGTCGGCTTCGCGCCCTTCGGCGTCTCACAGGTCGCCTCCGCGAGGGTCACCACGCCGTTGACCTCGGCGACGCCCAGCTTCAGCGGGTTCACCTGCACCTTCAGCTCAAGGGCGGTGGCGGCCGCGGTGCGCGAGGTGGTGGCGGTGCGGGACAGGTCGAGGGTCACGTCGCCGACGCCCGGTACGGAGACCTTGGTCTGTCCGGCCGTCGACAGGGTGGTCTTCTTGCCGAAGACGGTCACGTGTCCGAGCACGTTGGCCTCGGCGACGGGCTGCTTGCCCGTCTCGCAGACGGCGTCGGCCGTGACCTTCTGGACCTCGATCAGGGAGAGCGCCCGGATGCCGGGGACGTGGACCCGCGCCTTGACCAGGTTCACGTGCCCCTCGGCCCCGTCCTTGTCGACGGTGGCCTTCGAGGTGGCGACGTCCGCCCGCAGGATGCTGATCGGCTTGCCGCCCTCGGCGCCCTCCACCTTCACGGTCAGCGCGGTCTCGTCCTCGCTCTCGGGCGCCTTGACCTCGTTGAGCGAGGTCCGCAGCGGCACGTCCACCGTCTTGTTCAGCAGGGAGACGTCGAGACCGGCCCGCAGGACGACGGCGGTCGCGCGGCCTTCGCCGCCGGTCGCGTGCGCCGCGGGGGCGAGGAGGGCCACGGGCCCGACGGCCAGCGCGGCGACGGTCACGGCGGCCGCGGTACGGCGTACGGGCATGCGGAAGGTGTTGCTGTTCAAGATGGTGGAACCCCCACAGGAGACATGGCGCCGCCGGCCGCTCACCACGGGGACACGGGATCGACGCGGCGTCGGCGACTTGAGACACCGGAATCTTTACGCACGGAGAGTGAACCGACAGACACCTGACGTGAGTTCACTCCAAAGGGGGGTTTCCGCGTCCATATTCGATTCTTTCGACACACCCGTTCCCGCGCGCCCCGCGCGTCGCACGGTGCGCGGGCGCGCGCGGGAAGTGTTTCAACGAGATGCGCCGCCGTCGGGTAACGGATCGTCAACCCGACGCGTCACCGGGGGCCCGGCTCAGGTGGCGCGCCAGTAGCCGAGGGAGTGCACCCGCTCCTTGGGGAGCGCGAGCTCCTTGCGCACGTACGTGGCGAGGGTGCGGGTGGTCGCCGTGTCGCAGGCGATCCAGACGTACGGGTCGCTGCCGAGCAGCTCCGGCAGCTCGGCCCGCACGCGCTCGACGAGCGCCGTGCCGCCGCCCTGCCGCGGGACCCGGCGCACCTCGTGGCGGTCGGCGTCGAGGCGCAGCGGCAGCTCCTCGTCGGCGCCGTGGGAGGTCTCGAACCAGAGGGTGGCCGGAAGGTCGGGCGACGAGTCGAGGAGGGAGTTGATGGCGGGCAGCGAGGCCGGGTCGCCGATGACGAGCAGCCGCTCGGGGCGGGGCTCGGGGGCGGTGAATCCGGTGCCCTGCAGGGTCGCCTCGATGGTGTCGCCGGGGGCGCAGGTGCGGGCCCAGTCGCTGGCGACACCCTCATGGAGGGCGAACTCCAGACTGAAGGTCCCGGCGTCGACGTCCGGGTCGACCAGGGTGTAGGCGCGCTGGTGCGGCTTGCCCGCGCTCTCGAACCAGAGCCGCACCCACATCGTCGGGTGGACGCCGACGGCGGCGAGGAGCCCGCCGTCCGTCATGTGCACCCGGCGGTAGTGCTCGGTGACCTGCTCGGCCCCCGTCACCGTGAATGTGAAGTCCTTGCCCCGGAACAGTTTGAGAACGACACCTTCCCAGCCATGCCCCACCGCACTCTCCTCCCCTGCGAAGCTGTAGATTAATTTAGGTCAGCCTAACCTAAGAAGTGCGGATGGGATCGGGATCGGATTGAGCGTCGAGGTCTACCGGGACAACTGGGGCATTCCACACCTGCGTGGAGCCGATCCCGACGAACTGTCCTTCGCGCAGGGACGAGTGACCGCCCTGGACCGCGCCTGGCAGCTGGAGGTCGAGCGACACCGGGCCCAGGGCACCACGGCGTCGTTCCTCGGCGCGGGTGAGACCGCCTGGGACACCTTCGCGCGGCAGACCCGGCTCGCCGACACCGCGCGCCGCTGCTTCGACCGCCTGGACGCGGCGACGGCGCGGTGGGTACGGGCGTACGTCGACGGGGTCAACGCCGGCCTGCCGGAAGGCGCCCGCCGGGCACCCGAGTTCGCCCGCACGGGGCTCACGCCCGGGCACTGGGAACCGTGGACGCCGCTCGCGGTCTGGCTCTCCACCCACATCCTCTTCGCCGGGATGCCCACCAAACTGTGGCGGGAGGAGGTCGCGCGCCGGCTCGGCGAGGAGTGGACCGAGCTCTTCGCCACGGACGGGCCGGGGACGGCGGGCTCCAACGGCTGGGTGGTCTCCGGCGACCGCACGGCGAGCGGCGCGGCGATCGTGGCCGGGGATCCGCACCGCTTCATCGAGGCCCCCGGCGTCTACCAGCAGATCCGGCTGGCCTGCCCGGAGTTCGACGTGGTGGGCTTCGCCGTGCCGGGAGTGCCCGGTCTGCCCCACTTCGGGCACGCGGGGCGGGTGGCCTGGGCCATCACCAACGCCATGGCCGACTACCAGGACCTGTACCGGGAGCGGCTGCGACGGACCGCGGACGGCGGCGTGGAGGCCCTCGGCCCGGAGGGCTGGCGGCCCGCCGCGGCCCATGTCGAGACCGTGGAGGTCGCGGGGGCGGAGCCGGTCGAGATCGAGGTGATCGAGACGGCACGCGGCCCGGTGATCATCGGCGCGGACGGCGCGAGCGGCACGGATTCCGGTTCCGCTCCGGGCCCCGACGCGGGCACCTGGGACGCGATCAGTCTGCGCTACCCGCCGAGGGCCACCGGCGAGCTGGGCTTCCGCGTCCTGCCCGCGCTGCTCGCCGCCCGCACCGTCGCGGACGTGGACCGCGCGGTCGACGACTGGATCGAGCCGGTCAACGTCCTCCAGGCCGCGGACGTGGACGGCGGGCTGCTGCACCGGGTCGCCGGGTTCGTCCCCGTCCGCGACCGCGCCAACTCCCTTCGGACCGTGCCGGCCTGGGAGGCCGCCCACGCCTGGCAGGACGGCGCGCAGGCCCCGACGCCCCGTGCGGACGTCGAGGGCCACGCGGTCATGGCCAACGCGCGGGGGCTCGCCGCCCCGCTGGGCGCGGAGTTCGCCCCCCGGCACCGGGCGGAGCGGATCGCCGCGCTGCTCGACGGTTCGAAGAGCTGGACCCCCGAGGCCATGACCACCGTCCACACGGACACCGACAACCCCTCGGCGGCGCGCCTGCTGGAGGCGGTCCGGGCCGCGGGCGCCGCCGAAGCTCCCGCGCCGCTCTCCCCCGCCGCACTCGCGGTCCGCGCCCGGCTGCTCGGCTGGGACCGGCGGATGGAGGCGGACAGCGTCGACGCCGGGCTCTACGCCGCCGTGCGCGGGGCCGTCGTGCGACGGGTCGCGGCGCACCCGGCCTTCGTGGCGCTGCGGGAACCCGCCCCGCACCCGGCGGTGTTCCAGCCGTGGCTCGCGCTCGGGCCCCGCGTGGCCTTCGCGCTGGAGACGCTCCTCACCACCGGACCCGTACCGGCCGAGGACATCGCGGAGATCGTCCGGGAGGCCCTGGAGGAGATCGCCTCCGGCGAGGAGCCGCCCGCCTGGGGCGTGACGCACCGGCTCGCGCCCTGGCAGGCGCTGCCCGACCTCGACCCGGAGGCCACGGACGCGCAGTGGCCGGGTCTGGGCGGGGACCACGACTGCGTGCTGTCCACGTCCAGCGTTCCCGGGTTCACCGACCGCAGCGGCCGGGCCTCGGCCGCCCGCTACGTCTGGGACCTCGCCGACCGCGACAACAGCCTCTGGGCCGTGCCGTTCGGCGCCTCCGGCGTCGCCGGGGAGGCCCACCACCGAGACCAACTCCCCCTGTGGCTGCGGGGCGAACTCGCCCCCGTCACCACCGACTGGCACCACCTCACCAAGGAGCACCCCCGTGACGACCACTGAGTCGACGCAGTCCAGACAGCCGGCCCACCTCCAGATCGTCGAGGGCTTCGGCACCGTCCGGATCGACCCCGTCGACCCGGACGCCGACGCCGCTCTCATCCACCGTTGGGTCAACGAGGACCGCGCCCGGTTCTGGGGCATGGGCGGCACCACCGTCGAGCAGGTGCGCGACATCTACGCGCACCTGGACTCGCTCACCACCCACCACGGCTTCCTGGTCCGCCGCGACAGCGAGCCGGTGGCGCTCTTCCAGACCTACGAGCCCGAGGCCGACCGGGTCAGCGAGTGCTACGAGGTGCTGCCCGGCGATATCGGGGTGCACATCCTGATCGCCCCGGCCGCCACCCCCGAGCCCGGCTTCTCCGCCAAGCTGTTCGTCGCGCTGAACGACTTCGCCATGACCGGCCGCACGCGCGCCGTCGCCGAGCCGGACGCGGACAACGAGAAGGCGATCGCCCGGCTGGTGCGGGCCGGGTTCGAGCTGGGCCCCGAGGTCGTCCTGCCGGAGGTGGACCTGCCGGAGGTGTTCATCCCGGAGAAGAAGGCGCGGCTCGCCTTCCTGACCCGCTGACGGGGTACGGGCCCGGCGCCACCGGCACCGGGCCCGCTCGGCCCCCGGGGCACCCCCGCCTCAGCCGATCACACGGCCGTTCACGATGACCCGCCGCGGCGCCGCGAGCACACGGACGTCCGCCCGCGGATCCCCGTCGTAGACGACGAGGTCCGCCGGTGCGCCCTCCTCCAGGCCGGGGCGGCCCAGCCAGGAGCGGGCGCCCCAGGTGGTGGCCGAGAGGGCCTCGATCGGCGGGATGCCCGCCGTGACCAGCTCCGCGACCTCGGCGGCGACCAGGCCGTGCGCGAGGGAACCGCCCGCGTCCGTGCCGACGAAGACGGGGACGCCGGCGTCGTATGCCGAGCGGACCGTGTCGTACCGGCGCTCGTACAGCCGTCGCATATGCGCCGACCAGCGCGGGAACTTCTTCTCCCCGCCCTCGGCGAGCCTGGGGAAGGTGGCGATGTTGACGAGCGTCGGGACGATCGCGACGCCCCGCTCCGCGAAGAGCGGGATCGTCTCCTCGGTGAGTCCGGTGGCGTGCTCGATGCAGTCGATGCCCGCCTCCACCAGGTCGCGCAGCGAATCCTCCGCGAAGCAGTGCGCGGTGACCCGGGCCCCGAGCCGGTGGGCCTCGGCGATCGCCGCCTCGACCTCCGCGCGGGGCCAGCAGGCGCCCAGATCGCCCGCCTCCCGGTCGAGCCAGTCCCCGACGAGCTTGACCCAGCCGTCGCCCCGCCGCGCCTCCCGGCCGACGTACGCCACCAGGTCCTCGGGCTCGATCTCGTGGGCGTAGTTGCGGATGTAACGACGGGTGCGGGCGATGTGGCGGCCCGCGCGGATGATCTTCGGCAGGTCCTCGCGCTCGTCGATCCAGCGGGTGTCGGAGGGCGAGCCGGCGTCCCGGATCAGGAGCGTGCCCGCGTCGCGGTCGGTCAGCGCCTGCTTCTCGCTGGTGACGTCGTCGACCGGGCCGTGCTGATCCAGGCCGACGTGGCAGTGCGCGTCGACGAGCCCCGGCAGGGCCCAGCCCTCCACCGTCAGGGCGTCGCCGGACGGCCGGGTGTACGTGATCCGTCCGTCGACCGCCCAGAGCTCGTCCCGTACGTCCTCCGGGCCGACGAGCACCCGCCCCTTCACATGCAGCACCACGTGATCGCTCATGTCTGCACTCTACGAGGGGCGGGCGCCCCCTCGTAGAGCGGTCGTCCGTCGGTCGCCGCACCGAAGCGGCGACGGGGTCCGGGAGGGCCGCTCGGTACCCTGAACCGACGCTCCACCAGCACCGTACCGACCCGAAGAAGGCACCGCCGTGACCGTGACACATCCGCTCCTGGACCTGGCCCCGCTGACCGCCGCGCACTTCGCGTCCATCGAGCGACGGGTCGCCGCCCTCCTCTCGACCGAGCAGGACGTGGTGATCACCCAGGGCGAGGCGCTGCTGCCCCTGGAGGGGTGCATCCGCAGCGGGGCCCGGCCCGGCTCGACGGCGCTGAACATCGTCACGGGTCCGTACGGACAGACCTTCGGCGACTGGCTGCGGGACTGCGGCGCCACGGTCGTCGACCTGGAGGTGCCCTTCCACACGGCGGTGACCGCGGCGCAGGTGGAGCAGGCGCTGACGGACCACCCGGAGATCGACTTCGTGTCGCTGGTGCACGCGGAGGCGGCGACCGGCAACACCAACCCGGTCGCCGAGATCGGGGCGGTCGTGCGGGAGCACGGGGCGCTGTTCTACCTGGACGCCGTGGCGTCGATCGGGGCGGAGCCGGTGCTGCCGGACGCGTGGGGCGTCGACATGTGCATCATCGGGGCGCAGAAGGCGATGGGCGGACCTGCCGGGGTGTCGGCGGTCTCGGTGAGCGAGCGGGCGTGGGAGCGTTTCGCCGCCAACCCGCGGGCGCCGCGCCGTTCGTACCTCTCGCTCCTGGACTGGAAGGAACGCTGGATCGACGGCGGTCGCAAGGCGCTGCTGCATGCCCCCGCGCAGCTGGAGATGCTGGCCCTGGAGGCGTGCGTGGAGCGGATCGAGTCGGAGGGCCTGGACTCCCTGATGGCCCGTCACTCCGCCGCGGCCGCCGCGACCCGCGCGGGCGTCCTGGCCCTGGGCGGCGGCCTGGAGCCGTACGTCCGCGAGGCGAAGGACGCGGCCCCGGTCGCGACGACGCTGCGTTCCCCCGCGGGCGTCGACGCCTCGGAGCTGGTCGCGAAGGCGCTGGCGGCCGACCCGTCGCTGCCGCTGATCGCGGGCGGCGGGGCGCTGTCGAAGGAGATGATCCGGGTCAACCACTACGGCGCGGACGCGGCTCCGGGCGCGGTCCAGTCCTCGCTGGCGGCGCTGGGCGCGGCGCTCGGCGAGACGGGCCGCGCGGTGGACCTGGAGGCCGCCCGCCGAGCCGCCGCGGAGGCGTGGGGCGCCCGCTAGGCTTCCGGCGACACGCGGGAGACGGGCGGGACCTTCGGGCCCCGCCCTTTTCGCATGCCCGCGCCCCGCGCCGCCCGGTACGCCCGGCCTGCCCGTACGCCCGCCCCGCGCCGCCCGTACGCCCGCCCCGCGCCGCCCGACACGCCCGGCCCGCGCCGTTCGGCCGTGCCGACGCCGGGCCCGCGCGGTTCGACCGTCGGACCCGATTCCCGTGAATGCCACGAGTAATTTCGAAAGGAATTCCCCGGGAGTATTCTCCGAGCGAATTCCCGTACATGTTCCGAAGTTCTTCTGCCCCGATTCCTCGACCTCAAACGCCAAGGTTTCATCAGGGTTTCTCTCGCATTCCGGTCGTGTGATCGACTCCACATCGCGCCCGATTTGCACAGATAAATACGGGCAAAAGGGTGGCCATTCGCGCCCGCGCGAGTAACACATCGAGCCGCTCCCGCACACCCGCCTCCCCCGTGCAATCCGAGAAATTGCTCGGTAAATTCCCTCGGCATGACCGCAGCACAAGCAGCCACGACCCTGACTCTGGAAAGCCCACGCGTGGAGGACGGACCGGCGATGTGGCGCATCGCCCGCGATTCCCAGGTCCTGGACCTGAACTCCCCGTACAGCTATCTGCTGTGGTGCCGTGACTTCGCCGCCACTTCGCTGGTCGCGCGCGGCGCCGACGGCGACCCGATCGCCTTCGTCACCGGATACCTGCGCCCGGACCGCCCGGGCACCCTCGTCGTCTGGCAGATCGCCGTCGACGCGGAACACCGCGGTCGGGGCCTGGCCGGCGTGCTGCTCGACGCACTCACCTCGCGAGTCGCCCCCGACTCGGTCGAGACGACCGTCACCCCCGACAACACGGCCTCCGGCCGGCTCTTCACCGCCTACGCCGTGAGGCACGGGCTCCCTCTGGAGCGCGAGGTCCTCTTCGACGGGGGCCTGTTCCCCGACACGTCCGACGGCACCGGGCATCTGCCCGAAGTACTGCACCGTATCGGCCCCTTCCCCCACACCGGAGCTTCGCTGTGACCATCACCCCGCCCGAACTGAGCGTCTTCGAGACCCTTGAGTCGGAGGTGCGCAGCTACTGCCGCGGCTGGCCCACCGTCTTCGACCGCGCGCAGGGCGCCCGCCTCACCGACGAGGACGGCCACACCTACCTGGACTTCTTCGCCGGCGCCGGTTCCCTCAACTACGGCCACAACAACCCCGTCCTGAAACGGGCGTTGATCGACTACCTGGAACGCGACGGGATCACCCACGGTCTCGACATGGCGACCACCGCCAAACGGACCTTCCTGGAGACCTTCGAGGAGGTCGTGCTGCGGCCGCGCTCGCTGCCGTACAAGGTGATGTTCCCGGGGCCGACCGGCACCAACGCGGTGGAGTCCGCGCTGAAGCTGGCCCGGAAGGTGAAGGGCCGCGAGGCGGTGGTCTCCTTCACCAACGCCTTCCACGGGATGTCCCTCGGTTCGCTCGCCGTCACCGGCAACGCCTTCAAACGGGCCGGTGCGGGCATCCCGCTGGTGCACGGCACTCCGATGCCGTTCGACCAGTACCTCGACGGCCAGCTGCCCGACTTCCTCTGGTTCGAGAAGCTGCTCGACGACCAGGGCTCCGGCCTCAACAAGCCGGCCGCCGTGATCGTGGAGACGGTGCAGGGCGAGGGCGGCATCAACGTGGCCCGGGCCGAGTGGCTGCGCGCGCTCTCCGATCTGTGCCGGCGGCAGGACATGCTGCTCATCGTCGACGACATCCAGATGGGCTGCGGCCGCACGGGGGCCTTCTTCTCCTTCGAGGAGGCCGGGATCACCCCCGACATCGTGACGCTGTCGAAGTCGATCAGCGGCTACGGACTGCCCATGTCGCTGTGCCTGTTCCGGCCGGAGCTGGACGTCTGGGAGCCCGGCGAGCACAACGGCACCTTCCGCGGCAACAACCCGGCCTTCGTCACGGCGGCGGCCGCCCTCGACACGTACTGGGCCGACGGCCAGATGGAGAAGCAGACCATCTCCCGCGGCGAACAGGTCGAGCAGACCCTCCTCGCCATCTGCGAGGAGAACTCCGCCGACGGCGCGCACTACCGCGGCCGCGGGCTGGTCTGGGGCCTGGAGTTCGCCGACCGCGCACGGGCTTCCAAGGTCTGCGCGCGCGCCTTCGAGCTGGGGCTGCTGCTGGAGACCTCGGGCCCGGAGAGCCAGGTCGTGAAGCTCCTCCCGCCGCTGACCATCACGCCCGAGGAGCTGGACGAGGGGCTGCGCACGCTGTCCCGCGCGGTCCGCGAGACCGTGTGAACCACCCGTACCACCCCTAGACACAAAGGGAGTTGCACCACCGTGATCGTCCGATCGTTCAAGGACATCGAGAACACCGAACGCCATGTGCGGGCCGCGTCCGGCACCTGGGAGAGCAAGCGGATCGTCCTCGCCAAGGAGCGCGTCGGCTTCTCGCTCCACGAGACCGTGCTGTACGCGGGCACCGAGACGTCCATGTGGTACGCGAACCACATCGAGGCCGTCCTGTGTGTCGAGGGCGAGGCCGAGCTGACGAACGACGAGACCGGCGAGTCGCACTGGATCGAGCCGGGGACGATGTACCTGCTCGACGGCCACGAGCGGCACACCCTGCGCCCGAAGACCGACTTCCGCTGTGTCTGCGTCTTCAACCCGCCGGTCACCGGCCGGGAGGACCACGACGAGAACGGCGTCTACCCGCTGCTGACGGAGGAGGGCTGAACCATGACCGACGTGCTGACGAACACCGACCTGTACCCCACCCGCGGCGCCACCGAGGTGCTCACCCCCCGCCGTGACCCGGTGGTGTGGAGCGACGCCCCGGGTCTGGAGACCTTCGACCGCGACGGCTTCCTCGCCCAGCCGGATCTGCTGACCGACGACGAGGTCGCGGTGTACAAGCGGGAGCTGGACCGGCTGATCGCCGATCCGGCCGTACGGGCCGACCCGCGCGCGATCGTCGAACCGAAGACCGCCTCCGTACGGTCGGTCTTCGAGGTCCACCGGATCAGCGAGGTCTTCGCCCGGCTCGTGCGCGACGAGCGGGTGGTGGGCCGGGCCCGCGAGATCCTGGGGTCGGAGGTGTACGTCCACCAGTCGCGGATCAACGTGAAGCCGGGCTTCGGTGCCTCCGGGTTCTACTGGCACTCGGACTTCGAGACCTGGCACGCGGAGGACGGACTGCCGCGGATGCGGGCGGTGTCGGTGTCGATCGCGCTGACCGAGAACCACGACACCAACGGCGGCCTGATGATCATGCCGGGTTCGCACCGGACGTTCCTCGGCTGCGAGGGCGCGACCCCGAAGGACAACTACAAGCGCTCCCTGCAGATGCAGGACGCCGGCACCCCGTCGGACGAGGCGCTGACCTCGCTCGCGCAGGCGCACGGCATCCGGCTCTTCACGGGCCGGGCCGGCTCGGCGACCTGGTTCGACTGCAATGCGATGCACGGCTCGGGCGACAACATCACGCCCTATCCGCGCAGCAACGTCTTCATCGTCTTCAACAGCGTGGAGAACGCGGCGGTGGAGCCCTTCGCGGCGCCGGTGCGGCGCCCGGAGTTCATCGGCGCGCGGGACTTCACCCCGGTGCGGTGAGCCTCGCGCGGTCCGGGGCGAGGGGTGCGGGGGCCCGGGTGGGGCCCCCGCGAGTCCCTCACAGCGCCGGGTAGTCGGTGAAGCCTCGGTGGTCGCCGCCGAAGAAGGAGGCGCGGTCCGGGGTGTTGTACGGGCCGTCGCTCCGCAGCCGGGCGGGCAGGTCGGGGTTGGCGATGAAGAGCTGCCCGTACGCGACCATGTCCGCGGTCCCGTCCTCGATCAGCGCCAGCGACTCGGCCCCGGTCGGGCCCTCGGTCGCGGGGTTGAGGACGAAGGTGCCGGAGAAGCGCTTGCGCAGCGTGAGCGTCAGCTCGCGGATGCCCGGGACCGCCTCGGTGACGTGCAGATACGCGATGCCGAGCGGGTCGATCGCCTCGACGAGCGCGGTGTACGTCTCCTCCGGCCCGGTCTCGGCGATGTCGTTGTACGGGTTGGCCGGGGAGATCCGCAGTCCGGTGCGGCCCGGGCCGATCTCGGCGGCGACGGCCTCGACCACCTCGACGGCGAACCTGATCCGGTTCTCCACGGAGCCGCCCCATGCGTCGGTGCGGTGGTTGGAGCCCGGGGCGAGGAACTGGTGCACGAGGTAGCCGTTGGCCCCGTGGATCTCCACTCCGTCGAAGCCGGCGGCGACGGCGTTGCGCGCGGCGGAGGCGAAGTCGGCGACCGTCTCGCGCACCTCCTCCGCGGTCAGCTCGCGCGGGGTGACGAAGTCCTTGAGTCCGTCGAGGGTGTAGAGCTGCCCCTCAGGGCGGACGGCGGACGGGCCGACCGGGTGGAGGTCGCCTTCGAGGAGGTCGGGGTGGCCGATCCGTCCGGTGTGCATGAGCTGGGCGAATATCCTGCCGCCGCGCGCGTGGACGGCGTCGGTGACCTCGCGCCAGGCGGCCGTCTGCTCGGGGCTGTGCAGGCCGGGGGTGTTCGGGTATCCCTGGCCGACGGCGGAGGGCTGGGTGCCTTCGGTGATGATCAGGCCGGCGGAGGCGCGCTGGGCGTAGTACTCGGCCACCAGCGGGGTCGGGGTCCGGCCCTCGTTCTGGGCGCGGCTGCGGGTCATCGGGGCCATGGCGATGCGGTTGGCGAGCCGCGTGCCGGCCAGGTCGATGGGGTCGAAGGCAGTGGTCATGACGGTCTCCCAGCCATTTATGTGGTCGGCCAATCATCTGGCCGCCCTCACTGTAACTCATTACTTGGCCGACCAAGGTAATCTGGGACACCACCCCCGCAGGAGCTCGCCGCCAAGGAGCACGACATGCCCGAGTCCCCGTCCAGGCCCTCGTCGGACCCCGCCTGTAGCGGGGCGCTGCCGACCGCGGCACAGGGCGGACCGGTGAGTCACGCCCTGGCCCGGGTGGCCCGGCTGCACCGCATCGCCGCGGGCCGGCTGCTCAAGGAGGTCGGCCTCTTCCCGGGCCAGGAGTTCCTGATGATGTGCCTGTGGGACCGCGGGCCGGTGCGGCAGTCGGAGCTGATCAAGGCGATGGGGGTCGACGCCTCGACGGTCACCAAGATGCTTCAGCGCCTGGAGCAGAGCGGCCATGTGCGGCGCAGCCCCGACCCCACCGACCGGCGCGCCGTGCTCGTCGCGGCGGCCGACGGGGGCGGGGCGCTGCGGTCGGGGGTCGAGGAGGTCTGGACCGGCCTGGAGGAGTACTCCCTCGCCGGCCTCACCCCGGCCGAGCGGGCCGAGCTCGCCCGGCTCCTCGCGAAGGTCGAGGGGAATCTGTCCGCGGAGGCCGGCGCCGTGGAGACGGGCGGCTGCGCGGAGCCGAAGGCAGCGCGCGGGGCATAGGGCAGGCGGACCGGAGCCCGAGGCCGCGCGCGGGCGCAGGGCAGGCGGACCGGAGCCCGAGGCCGCGCGCGGGCGCAGGGCAGGCGGCGGCGCCGGAGCCGCGGCGATCGGCCCCGCCTTCCCTGCCCGGCTCGGGCCGCGCGGGGCTCGGGACCGGGCCGGCGGGGTCCGGGACCACGGCCCCGGACGGCGCCCCGGCGGCCCGGGCCGGGGGTTCAGCCGGCGAGGACCTCCAGGGCGCGGTCCACGTCCGCCGCGCCGTTGTAGAGGTGGAAGGACGCCCGCAGGAAGCCCGCACGGGCGGACACCAGGACGCCCGCCTCCTGGAGCGCGGCCCGGCGGTCACCGAGGCCCGGCACACCGACGACTCCGGAGACGTCCGCCACCGGCGCGTGCCCCAGCTCCACGAGCCCCGCCCGGAAGCGGGCCGCGAGCGCCTTGTTGTGCGCCTCGATCCGCTCGATGCCGATCTCCTCCAGCAGGGCCAGCGAGCGGGCGGCCCCGTGGTAGGAGAGGAAGGCCGGCGGCTCGTCGAACCGCCGTGCCGAACGCGCCAGTTCGCGCACCGGACCGTAGCTGTTGGTCCACAGCTCCTCACCGGTCACCCACCCGGCGTGGATCGGCACCAGGGTGTCCTGCGCCTCCTCGGTGACGGTGAGGAAGGACGCCCCGCGCGGGCAGAGCAGGAACTTGTAGCCACCGGCCACGGTGTAGTCCCACTCCCCCGCCCGCAGCGGCAGCCAGCCCGCCGACTGCGTGGCGTCGAGGAGCGTACGGGTGCCGTGCGCGGCGGCCGCGGCCCGTACCGCGGCGAAGTCGGCCGTCCGGCCGTCCGCGGACTGCACGGCGGAGAAGGCGACGAGACGGGTCTCGGGGCCGATGGACTCGGCCAGCCGTTCCAGCGGGACGAAGCGGGTCTTGAGGTCGCCCCGCACCGTGAACGGCGTGATGACGGAGCTGAAGTCCCCCTCGGGGAAGAGGATCTCGGCGCCCGCCGGCATCGACTGGGCGATCATCCCGACGTGGACCGATACCGAGCTGCCGACGGCGACCCGGTCCGGGTGGACGGACATGAGCCGGGCGAAGGTGGCCCGGGCCTCCGCGACGATCTCGAAGTCGCCGGCCCCCTCGGGCCGCCCGTCCGCCGTCTCCTCCGCGAGGAGGGTGACCGCCTCGATGGTGCGGCGCGGCAGCAGCGCGCAGGCGGAGGTGTTGAGATACGTCTGCTTCGGCGCGAACTCGGCTCCGCCGAGGGGTTCGATGGCATCCATGACCACAGCCTGGGGTCCCCCCGACCCGCCGTCAATTGCCTTTGATCATGGAGAGAAGCCAAGCCACGCTTATGTGCGCAGGTCAGAGGCGTGTCGGGGCGTGGAGCCGATGCGGACGCCGTCGAAGACCTCCGGAGGCGGGTGAAGCGGCTCGCCGGGAACGGCCCGGCCCCGGACGCATGGCGTCCGGGGCCGGGCTCCGAGAAGGAGCGGGGTCCCCGAGGATTGCGCCGGGCTCCGAGAAGGAGCGGGGGATCCGAGAAGGAGCGGGGGGCTCCGAGAAGGGGCGGGGCCCGTCAGACCTCGCAGGTGCCGTCGGCGTCGCAGGCGGCGGCGTCCCCGCCGACCGGCTGGAGCGTCCGGCCCTGCCACGCCTGCTCCAGGGCCTGGGTGAAGACCTCGGCGGGCTGCCCGCCGGAGATGCCGTAGCGGCGGTCGAGGACGAAGAACGGCACGCCGTTGGCGCCGAGTTCGGCCGCCTCGCGCTCGTCCGCCCGTACCGCGTCCGCGTACGCGCTCTCGTCGGCGAGCACGGAGCGGACCTCGGCCTCCTCAAGCCCCGCCTCGACCGCGAGCGCCACGAGGGTCTCGGCGTCGAAGACGGAGCGCTCCTCGGCGAAGTTGGCGCGGTAGGCGAGGTCGAGCAGCTCGTTCTGCCGCCCGCGCTGCTTGGCGAGGTGGAGCAGGCGGTGGATGTCGAAGGTGTTGCCGTGGTCGCGACCCTCGGTCCGGTACCCGAGCCCCTCGGAGTGGGCGTTGGAGGCGACGTGCGCCTCCATGGCGCGGGCCTCGTCCAGGGTGCGGCCGTACTTCTTCGCCAGCATGTCGATCACCGGGGCCGTGTCGCCCTTGGGCCGGTTCGGGTCGAGCTCGAAGGAGCGGTGCACCACCTCGACGTCGTCACGGTGGGCGAAGTCCGCGAGCCCCTTCTCGAAGCGGGCCTTGCCGATGTAGCACCACGGGCAGGCGATGTCGCTCCAGATCTCGACGCGCATGATCTTGCTTCTCTCCGGGGTCAGGGGATGTTCCAGGGGCGGGAACACCGCCGGGCGCCGGAATCATTCCGTCGCGGGCCCCACTGTGAGGCGGAGCACGAGGTGGCGGCCGGAGCGCGGGGCGTCGGTGTCCGGGGTCCAGCCCCGGGCGGTGTAGAAGGCCCGGGCCCGCTCGTTCCGCTCGAAGACCTCGAGCCGGGCGGTCTCGACGCCCAGGGACCGCCAGATGTCGACGCAGGCGCCGTGGAGCGCGCTGCCGATCCCGTCACGCCACAACGCGGGCAGGACGTGCAGCTGGGTGAGTGTCATGACCCCGTCGACCGGCCCGTAGGCGGCGACGCCCACCGGGCGGCCGTCCCGCTCGGCACACAGCACGGTGCCGCGCTCCACGGCCCTGCTCCACCCCTCCCTGGTGCGGGCGAGTTCCTCGGGGCCCTCGAACTCGATGTCGGGGATGTGGCCGCGGTAGTAGCTGGCCCGGGCCTCCAGGTGCAGATCGGCGATGGCGTCGAGGTCGTCGGCGGTGGCGATTCTGATCATGCTGCCGGGGACGCGGCACCGCCGCCCGCGGTTGCGAGCCGGCCGAAGGATCCACGGCATGGCACGGGGGCCCGGGGGGCGGTTCGGCGTGAGGGCGGGACCGCTGGACGGCGAGGGAACCACGGCGGGGCGCGGGGAGCGGCATGAGGGCGGGACCGCCGGGCGGCTGGGCGGTCACGGCTCCGGTGACGGCTCCGGCGTCGGGGCTGCCGCGGCACCGACGGCCGTGGTCACGCCCGCGCTCCGCGCCGATGCGCGGCGGTACTGGCCGGGGGCCATTCCGTACTCCCGCTTGAACGCCTTGGCGAAGGCGAACTCCGAGGTGTAGCCGGCGTGCTGGGCGACCGCGCGGAGCGGGGTGTCGTCGGTGCGGAGCAGCCGTCCCGCCGTCGTCATGCGCCACCAGGTCAGATACGCCAGCGGCGGACGGCCCACCAGGGCGGTGAAGCGGCGGGCGAAGGCCGCGCGGGAGAGGCCGCCCTCGGCTCCGAGCTCCTCGACCGTCCACGACCGGGCGGGGTCGGCGTGGATCGCGCGGAGGGCCGCGGTGACGACCGGGTCGCTCAGGGCGGCGGACCAACCGGTGGCGCGGTCGGGGCGTTCGGTGAGCCACCAGGTGCGCAGCATCAGGACGAGGAGGGTGTCGAGCAGGGCGGGCACCAGGGCGTCGGATCCCGGCTGGGGGTCGGCGAGTTCGGCGCCGAGCAGGTCGACCGCGGCGCGCAGCCGGGGGTGGGCGCCGGCCCGGGCGGGGATGTGCACGTACGGCGGCAGCTCGGTGAAGAGGGGATGGGCCCTGGCCCTGCTCACCTGGTACGCGCCGCAGAGCAGCAGGGTCTCGTCCTCGCGGGCGGGGGACCGGTCGGGCGGGGTGGGCCAGGAGCCGTCGGGGGCCTGCACGGCGTCGACGAGCGGGGCGTCGGGGCGGGCGGCGAGCCCGTGGCCGGTGCCGTGGGCGAGCAGCACCACGTCACCGGGGCGGAGTTCGACGGGCTCGCCCTCGCCCGGCGGCATGAGCCAGGCCGCCCCCTGGACCACCACGTGGAAGCCCGCGCCCTTGGCGGGCGGGAAACGGAGGCCCCAGGAACCGGAGTTGACGGTACGGGAGGAGTGCGGGCGCCCGGTGCGCATGGCCGCGACGGCGTCGCTCAGTACGTCCATGGCCGCACCGTACCGCGAGACGGACGGACATGACGGGGAGGTCCTGGGACATGGAACGTCTCGCCGCGCCTGCCTACGGTCGAGCACATGACGACCGACATGACGACCGACACCACGATGGGCACCACGACCGGCACGACGACACGCGCGGTGCTGTTCCACGAGCTCGGAGGCCCTGAGGTCCTCACCGTGCAGGAGGTTCCGCTTCCCGCGCCCGGCCCCGGCGAGGTGCTCCTCCGCGTCGAGGCGATCGGCATCAACCGCGCCGAGGCCCTGTTCCGCTCGGGCGCGTACTACTACCCCGCCACGCTCCCCGGCTCCCGGCTCGGCTACGAGGCGGCGGGGGTGGTCGAGGCGGTCGGCGCGGGTGTCACCGCCTTCGCCGTCGGTGATCCGGTCATGGCGGCCGCCAACTTCGACTTCGGTGTGCACGGGGTGTACGCGGAGCGGGTGGTGCTGTCCGAGGAGTACGTGGTGGGCAGGCCCGAGGGCGTGGACGCGGTGGTATCGGCCGCCTCGTGGCTGACGTACTCGACGGCGTACGGCGGCATGGTGGAGGCGGGCGGGCTGCGCCCGGGCGACACGGTGGTGATCACGGGAGCGTCCAGCGGGGTGGGGACGGCCGCGATCCAGGTGGCGCGCCGGATCGGCGCGGTACCGATCGCGACGACGCGGGGCGAGGGGAAGCGGCAGAGGCTGCTCGACCTGGGAGCGGCTCGGGTGATCACGACCGAGAGCGAGTCCGTGGTGAAGGAGGTGCGGCGGTTCACCGGCGGCCGGGGCGCGCGGCTGGTGTTCGACGCCGTGGGCGGGCCGGGCTTCGCGGAGCTGGGGAACGCCCTGGAGCCGGGCGGCACGGCGGTGCTCTACGGCTGGCTCGATCACCGGCCCGCCACGGTTCCGATGAACTGGCCGCTCACCGTGCGGGGTTACGCCAACGGCGCCGTGGTGCGCGACGAGGAGGGGCGACGCCGGATCGCGGGGTTCATCGGCTCGGGCCTGCGCGACGGCTCCCTGGCGCCGGTGATCGCCCGGACCTTCGAGGGTCTGGAGCGGATCACCGACGCCCATCGGCTGATGGAGTCGGACACCCACGTCGGGAAGATCGTCGTGCGTGTCTGACCGGGCCGGGCCGGGTCAGCGGCGCGGCAGCCCGAGCGGGTTGCCGTCGCGGAGCTCCGGCGGGAGCAGGTGCTGCGGCGTCGACTGGTAGGTGACCGGGCGCAGCCAGCGCTCGATCGCGGTCGCGCCGACCGAGGTGAAGGTGGAGGTGGTGGCGGGGTAGGGGCCGCCGTGGTGCTGGGCGCCCGCCACCGCCACACCGGTCGGCCAGCCGTTGACGAGCACACGGCCCGCCAGCGGGGTCAGTTCGGCGAGCAGGGAGACGGCTTCGGGGTCCTCGTCGGCCATCTGGAGGGTGGCCGTGAGGTTGCCGGGGAGCAGGGCGAGGACCGCGGTGATCTCGTCCCGCGAGGCGTAGCGGACGACGAGGGTCACGGGGCCGAAGTACTCGCTGACGAAGGCACCGTGGTAGCCCTTGCCGTGGCGCTCCAGCAGGAGCTCGGCGTCGAAGGTCAGGAAGCCCGCCCGGACGGTGGACGGCCCGGCGGGGCCGGGCTGGACGGGCGCGGTGACGCCCTCGGACTCGGCGAGCTCGTAGGTCCCGGTGAGGAAGTTCCCCCGCATCCGGCGGTCGAGCATCACACCGGGCTCGACCGCGCCGATGGCCTCCGTGAGGGAGGCGACGAAGCGGTCGCCCGCCTCTCCGGCGGGCGCCAGGACGAAGCCGGGCTTGGTGCAGAACTGCCCCTGGCCCATCGTCACGGAGCCGGCGAGCCCGGCCCCGATCTCCTCGGCCCGCTCCTCGGCCGCGGCCTCGGTGATCACGACCGGGTTCAGGGAGCCGAGTTCGCCGTGGAAGGGGATGGGCACGGGCCGGGCGGCCGCCGCGTCGAAGAGCGCCCGTCCTCCCTGTACGGAGCCGGTGAAGCCGGCCGCGGCGACGAGCGGGTGGCGGACGAGCTCGACGCCCGCGTCGAAGCCGTGGACCAGGACCACCACGTCCTCGGGGAGGCCGGCCTTGACCGCGGCCCGGCGCAGGACCGAGGCGCAGAGTTCGGAGGTGGCCGGGTGGTCGGGGTGGGCCTTGATCACGACCGGGCAGCCGGCCGCGAGGGCGCTGGCGGTGTCGCCGCCGGGGACGGAGAAGGCGAGCGGGAAGTTGCTGGCGGCGTAGACGGCGACGACGCCGAGCGGGATCTTCCAGCGGCGGAGGTCGGGGCGGGGCGGGGTCGTGGCCGGGTCGGGCAGGTCGATCCGTATGTCGAGGAAGGATCCCTCGTCGACGACGTCCGCGAAGGACCGCAACTGGGCTGTGGTGCGGGCGAGTTCGCCCGTGAGCCGGACCGGGCCGAGCGCGGTCTCGGCGTCGGCGGCCTCGATGACGTGCGGTCCGGCCTCGTCGAGGAGGTCCGCGGCGGTACGGAGCAGGGCGGCTCGCGCCGTACGGTCGGCGAGCGCCTCGCGGGTGGCCGCCGCGGCACGGACGGCCCGGTCGATCTCCTCCGCCGTGGCCTCCACCGCAACCTGTTCACGCGGCTTCCCCGTTCGGGGGTCCACACTCCACACTGGTTGAGCTGCCACCTCGACGCCCCTCGCTCGCACCCCGTTCGCTATTCTGAACAGAGTTCCTGTAGATGAATCAGGACTCTATTGACGGGCGTGCCGTCTCCACAAGAGGCACCAACAAGAGGGGCGAGGGCGATGTCGACTGCCGACACGGGTGGGGCCCAGGTCAAGTCCGCGGTGCGCACGGTGGAACTGCTGGAGTACTTCGCCGGTCGTCCCGGGATGCACTCGCTCGCCGCCGTCCAGGAGGCCGTCGGCTACCCCAAGTCCAGCCTGTACATGCTGCTGCGCACCCTCGTCGAGCTGGGCTGGGTGGAGACGGACGCGACGGGCACGCGGTACGGCATCGGCGTGCGGGCCCTGCTGGTCGGCACCTCGTACATCGACGGCGACGAGGTCGTGGCCGCCGCCCGCCCCACCCTGGACCGGCTCTCCGACGACACCACCGAGACCATCCACCTGGCACGGCTGGACGGCACCAACGTGGTCTATCTGGCGACCCGTCAGTCCCAGCACTATCTGCGGCCGTTCACCCGGGTCGGGCGCCGGCTGCCCGCCCACTCGACCTCGCTCGGCAAGGCGCTGCTCGCCACCCACAGCGACGAGCAGGTCCGCAAGCTGCTCCCGGAGACGCTCCCGGCGCTGACCGAGCACACGATCACCGACCGCGAGCAGCTCATCGAGGAGCTGCACCTCGTCCGCGAGCAGGGGTACGCCGTGGACCGCGAGGAGAACACCCTGGGGCTGCGCTGCTTCGGCATCGCCATCCCGTACCGGACCCCGGCGCGGGACGCGATCAGCTGCTCGGTGCCGGTGGCCCGGCTGACGCCTGGACACGAGCAGATGATCAAGGACGCGCTCTTCGACGCGCGCGACCGGCTGACGCTGGCGACCCGCCGCCTCTGAGCCGGGGCCGGGCCCCGCCACACTGAGCCAGGACCGGGCGGCGCCGCCTCTGAGCCACGGCCGGGCCCCGCCGCCCCTCGGTCAGGACCGGGCGGCGAGCGCCCGCTGCCACACCGGGCTGTCGACGTAGTGGTTGTCGTACCGCTCGGAGGACTCCTTGATCTCCTCGAAGCTCGCTTCGCCGCGCATCACGCGCCCGAGCAGCCGCAGATAGTCGAAGCGGGTCATGCCCGGCGTGAAGACGAAGAGCACGTCGGCCTCGGCGCCCGGAGCCGCGGCGAAGGCGTGCGGGGTGTGCGGCGGCACGAGCAGGAAGTCACCCTGCTCCAGCACGGTCAGCTCCTCGCCGAGCAGCACCTGGAGCGAGCCCCCGAGCACGTAGAACATCTCCGACGCCTTGGTGTGGAAGTGCGCCGGGGCCCCGACGGCGCCCTTCGCGAAGGTCGAGCGGTAGCTGGTGAGCTGCCCGCCGGTGGTGTCGGAGTCGGCGAGAAGGGTCATCACGCTGCTCGGGTCCGCGGTGGTCTCGGCGGTGGCGGCGCGGGCGAGGAGCGGGGCGAAGGGCTGCGTCGTGTTCATGAAGATCATGCTACGGAGATCAGTGACCCGGTGAGGGGTGCATTTCCGCCCTGAAAACATGGGTCAATTCCCGAGGAGGAAGGCGGTCTCCCCCGCGCGGCGGAGGCGGTTCGTCGGCGGGAACGAGGTGGCGCGCCCGGTCCTCGCGGGAGCGTGGGGCCATGACACCGACCGCCCAGCTCCCCGCCCCCGCGCCGGCTTCCCGGCCGGACCTCGCCCGCCGCGTCCTGCGCGCCCTCGCCGTCGTGGCCTGCCTCCCGTACATCTCGCTCAAGCTCGCCTGGATCGCGGGAAGCGAGATCGGCATCCCGGCCGGCAGCGTGCTCCTCGACCACCGGACGCTGCTGATCGTCGCCAACGCCGTCTCCGTCGTGATGGACACCGCGGTGGTCGTCCTCGCGCTGCTGCTCACCCAGCCGTGGGGCCTGCGGGTGCGGGCCTGGCTGCTCGCGTTCCCGCTCTGGGCCGCGACCGGGCTGCTGTCCCCGATCATGGTCGGCTTCCCCGCGCAGCTCGTGGTCTCCCTCCTCACCGGCCCGGAGCGGACGGGGTCCCGCGAACCCTTCCTCGACGAGTGGGTCTTCGGGGTCGTGTACGGCGGCTTCATCGTCCAGGGACTCGCGCTCGGCACGCTCTTCGTCCTCTACGCACGGGAGCGCTGGGCGCACGTGTGGCGCGGCGCCTCGGTTGAGCTGCCGGACCGGCTCTGCGGCACCGGCACCCGCGTCGCGGCCGTCGTCGCCTCGCTGCTCGCCCTGGTGCCCGCCGCCGTCCATCTGATGTGGGGGCTCGGCTCGACCCGGGGCCTCTCGGCCGCGCAGATCGCCCGGCGGACCGACGACTTCTACGTCCTGGAGTGGGTACGGGCGCTGTTCGTCGCCGTCGCCGTCGCCGGTGTGCTGATGCTGGTCCTCCGGCGGGCCCGGTCGCTGTCGGTCCGTACGCCCCTGGGCCTGGCCTGGCTCGGCACGGGCGCGGTGGGGTGCTGGGGCGCGTACATGACCCTGGTGACGCTCATGCCGGAGACCGATCCGGCCGATCCGTTCACCGGCCTGGCGCGGCTGACCTACGCTGGGGAAATGATCACCGGGTTCCTGCTGGCCGGCTGTCTGGCCGTCTTCCTCCGGCGGCGGAGTGCGAGCGCGTGAGGCGTCGGTTCGTGCCGGTCCTGGGGCAGCGGGCCAGGTTCCGCTGGATCCATCTGATCCTGGGCGGCGCCGTGTTCATGCCGTACTGGCTGGTCGGCACCGTGGTCATGGGATGGGTCGCCGGCGGGGAGTCGATGTTCGCGGCGAGCCTGGGCGTCCAGTTCGGGGCGTACGCGATCGGCCTGCCGCTGGCCGCGATCACCGCGCTCTTCCCGCTGACCCGGCCGATGTCCGTGGCGGCGGTTCGGGCGCTGTGCGGGATTCCCGCGGACCGGCTCGCCGACGCTCCGGCCCGCGGCCGGAGCGCCAAGGCACGGACGGCGGGCTGGTTCACGCTCCATGTGGGAGTCGGCGCGCTGGTGAGCGGGGCGACGCTGGCGCTTCCGCCGTTCGCGGTCACCGTGATGGCGCTGCCGCTGTCGGCGTCGCTGCGGGAGTCGGAGCTGACGTCGCTGTGGGGTCTGGACCGGCCGTGGGCACAGTGGTTCGGGGTCCCGGCGGGTCTCGCGATGCTCCTCGCGCTCGCCGCCGTCGCCGCGGCCGCCGGGGAGCTGCTGGCCCGGCTGGCACCGAGGCTGCTCGGGCCGAGCCCGGCGGACCGGCTCGCGGCGGCCGAGCGGCGCGCCGCCGAGCTGGCCGTGCGCAACCGGCTCGCCCGCGAGCTGCACGACTCCGTCGGCCACGCCCTGAGCGCGGTGACGCTGCAGGCGGGCGCGGCGCGCAGGGTGCTGGACAGCGATCCGGAGTTCGTCCGCGAGGCGCTCGCGGCGATCGAGGAGACGACCCGGCGCACGGTGGGCGAGCTGGACTCCGTCCTCGGGCTGCTGCGTCAGGGCGAGGACGACGGGCAGCTGCCGGGATTGCCGCTCGACGCGCTGGACTCGCTCGTGAGCGGCGCGGGGCCACGAGTGGAGCTGACGGTGACCGGGGACCTGGACCGGGTGCCGGAGGCGGTGTCGAGGGAGGCGTACCGGATCGTCCAGGAGGGCCTGACGAACGCGGCCCGGCACGCGGACGGCGGGCGGGTGACCGCGCGACTCGCCCTGCGCGACGACGAGTTGGAGATCACGATGGAGAACCCCCTGCCCGCCCGCGCGCCGGTGGCCCGCCCCGACGGCGGCCGCGGCCTCCTCGGCATGGCGGAGCGCGCCCGGCTCCTGGGCGGCACGTCGGAGGCCGGCCCGGTCGACGGCGCCTGGCGCCTCGCGGTGCGACTGCCCCTGGGAGGCGGCCGGTGATCGGCATCGTGCTGGCGGACGACGAGCGGATGGTGCGGACCGCGCTGCGGGTGATCCTCGACGCGGAGCCCGACCTGGAGGTGGTGGGCGAGGCGGCGACGGGCGCCGAGGCGGTGTCGGTGGTGCGCGAGCGGCGGCCGGACGTGGTGCTCATGGACGTGCGGATGCCGGAGATCGACGGGATCCGGGCGACCGAGCAGATCCTGGCGGGGATGGCGGAGCCGCCGCGGATCGTGATGGTGACGACCTTCGAGAACGACGCGTACGTGTACGACGCGCTCCGGGTGGGAGCGGCCGGTTTCCTGCTCAAGAGAGCCGCGGCCGAGGAGCTGGTGGACGCGGTCCGGCTGGTCGCGCGCGGTGACTCCCTGCTCTACCCGTCGGCGGTCCGCGGGCTCGCCACCGCACACGCCCGCCGCCGTCCCCCGGCCGCGCCGCCCTGGGTGGCCCGGCTGACCGAGCGGGAGGCGGAGGTGCTGCGCCAGGTGGCGAAGGGCCTGACGAACGCGGAGATCGCCGGGCGCATGGGCGTGGGCCCGGCGACGGTGAAGTCCCATGTGGCGGCGGTGCTGGCGAAGACGGGGGCCCGGGACCGCACCCAGGCGGTGATCCTGGCGTACGAGTCGGGGTTCATCAGCCCCGGGTGACGACGGCCCCGGACCGGGTCCCGGGACGGTCGGCGTACGGCCGCACCGGCCCCGCGGCCGTCGTCCGCGGCCGAGAAGCCGACGCGTGCGCGGGCGCTCACCCTCCGGCTCCGGCGAGGGCCTCGGGGAGGGCCTCGGGGCGGCGGGCGTCGCCGACGCGGGTGCGGCGCGGATGAACGTTTCCTGAGAAACGGGACACATCCGGAACGCCGCGCCCCCTCCCGCTCGTCCCGCATATGGGATGAACAAGACGATCAGGCGCGCCTCGGTCTTCTCGCTGCTCCTGGTGCTCGCCCTGCTGGGCCGGGCGACCTGGGTTCAGGCGTACGAAGCCAAGGCCCTCGCGGACGACAAGAAGAACCGGCGGAACGTGATGGCGCAGTACGCGCAGCCGCTCGGGAACATCATCGTGGCCGGTTCGCCGGTCACCGGATCGAAGGAGACGCAGGGCAGCGATCTCGCGTACAAGCGCAGCTACACCGACGGCGAGCTCTACTCGGCCGTCACCGGCTACAGCTCGCAGGCGTACGGGGCCACCCAGCTGGAGGGGATCTACTCCGATGTCCTGGACGGCACCGACACCCGGCTGAAGAACCCGCTGGACGCCCTCACCGGCAAGCAGCAGGAACCCGGTGACGTGCTCACGACCATCGATCCGGCCGTGCAGAAGGCCGCCTACGAGGCGCTGGGCGAGAAGAAGGGCGCGGCCGTCGCCATCGACCCGAAGACCGGCCGGATCCTGGGCATGGTCTCCACCCCCTCGTACGACCCCTCGAAGATCGCCGGCCTCACCGACGGCTCCAGCTGGCAGGAGCTGACCACGGACACGGACAAGCCGCTGGTCAACCGGGCACTGCGGCAGCCGCTGCCGCCCGGCTCCACCTTCAAGCTGGTCGTCGCAGCGGCCGCGCTGGAGAACGGTCTGTACGGCTCCGTGGACACGCCGACCGCCAGCCCGAACCCGTACAAGCTGCCCGATTCCACCCGCTATCTGGAGAACGAGAACGCCTCCGCCCCCTGCGAGAACGCCACCATCCGCACCGCGCTCCAGTACTCCTGCAACAACGTCTTCGCCAAGATCGCCGTCGATCTCGGACAGGACAAGGTCAAGGCGATGGCGGAGAAGTTCGGCTTCAACGACGCCGAGCGGGACGTGCCCGTCCGCGCCTACGCGAGCGTCTACCCGTCCGGCATGGACAGGCCGCAGACGGCGCTCACCGGCATCGGCCAGTTCGACGTGACGGCGACGCCGCTCCAGATCGCCATGGTCTCCGCGGCGATCGCCAACGACGGGCTCATGGCGGCGCCCCACATGGTCTCGAAGGTCGTCGACTCCGACGGCGACGCCCTGGAGTCCTTCGAGGACGGGGACACCGAGCGGATCGTCTCCTCCGAGACGGCCGAGCAGCTGCGCAGCGCGATGGTGACCGTGGTCGACAAGGGCACCGGCACGAACGCGGCGATCCCCGGCGCCGAGGTCGGCGGCAAGACCGGCACCGCCCAGCACGGCGAGAACAACAGCAAGACCCCGTACGCCTGGTTCACCTCCTACGCCAAGGACTCGGACACCGGCAAGGAGGTCGCGGTCGCCGTCCTGATCGAGGACTCCGGGGCCGCCCGCTCCGAGGTCAGCGGCAACGGGCTCGCGGCCCCGGTGGCACAGAAGATGATGAAGGCGGCGCTGAGGTGACCTACCGGTCCAGGGGCCTCGCCATGAACAGGGCGGTCTCGCCCTCGGACTCGGTGCCCGTGTAGAGGGTGGTGTCCAGGCCGCAGAGCCGGAAACCCATGCGCCGGTAGGCCCGTACCGCCGGGACGTTGACGCTGGTGACCTCCAGCCAGGCGGTACGGGCGCCGTGCTCGCGCCCATGGGCCAGGGCGCGGCGCATCAGCTCGCCGCCGACGCCCCGGCCGCGGTGGGCGGGCGCGACGGTGACCTGGTGCACGACGAGCCGCCGGTTCCACTCCTCCACGCCGACGGCGATGAAGCCGACGGGCGTGCCGTCGGCGTCGACGGCGACGATCTCGTGCACGTCCGGCTCCGCGCCGTCCTCGTCCTCCGCGGGGAAGACCTTGACGAGCGGCGGGTCGACGGCGACGAGCCGGAGGCCGAACCCGACGTCCCCGGCGGCGACTTCGTAGACGTGTTCCGTGGTGAAGGAGTCGTCGAGGGCGGCGAGCGCCGATTGGTCGGCGGGCCCCGCGACACGGTATGCAAGGTCACTCATGAACCGAGCATAGTTTCGATCTCGCGGAGGACCGCCGTGCGACTGCCCCGTTCCCTGTCCGGCTGGACCATGGCCGTCTTCGGACTCCTCGCGGCGGCGCTGGGGGTGGTGGGTCTCGTGGCCCCCGACGCCCTGCTCACCGTCATGGGCTTCGAGCCCGTCCCGGACGCGAGCCGTTCGGACGGGGACCACACCCTCGTCTTCCTCACCGCCTCCTCGATGGCCGCGCTCAACATGGGCGTCTACTACGTCCTCGCCGCACTCGCGGACTGGAAGCCCTTCTTCCGCTGGACGGTCCCGTTCCGGCTCCTCACCTGCGCCGTCTTCACCCTCGCGGTCGTCACCGGCCGCGCGCCGGCGGGCTTCCTCGGCGTCGGCCTGTGGGAGGGCCTGGGAGCCCTGGTGACGGGAGCCGCCCTGCGGTACGAGAACCGGGCACGGAAGAATGCCGTGGCATGAACGCGCGGCCTTCCGGCACCCTGGTCGCGACGCCGTGACGCGGAGGCCGCGAAGGCCCTGCGGACGGGCCGTCCGCCCGGACGGTGACGGGGCGTTCGTGGTTCTGGAGCCGGTCGAGGAGAAGTACTGATGCACGATCCGCTCGCGGGGCTCGACGCCATCGGCTGGGGCGGGCTGCGGCACGCCTACGGATCGGCCGACGACGTTCCCGGGATGCTGCGGGACCTGTACCGGCCGGAGAAGGCCGCCCGGGCCTCCGACGACCTGCTCACCCACGTCCACCACCAGGGCGGATGCGTCGTGACCTCCGCCGCGCCCGCCGTGCCGTACGTGCTCCGGGCCGCGGTCGACCCGGGCATCGAGCCGGCCGTCCGCCAGGAGCTGGTGGAACTGCTCGGCGCCATCGCCTACTCGGGCAACACCGCCGAGGCCCGCTTCGTCGACAGGGCCTGGCCCGCGGCATGGGACCTGGCGGTGACGGCACTCCTCCCCCTGCTCGACGCGCCGGAGGCCGCGATCCGCCTGGCGACCGCGGACGCCCTCGCCGAGGCCCAGCACCGGGCCGACGAGGTGATCACGGCGCTGCGGGCCCGGTGGGCCGTGGAGCCGGACGCGGATACCCGGAACCAACTCGTCGACTCCGTCGGATCGTTGACGCCTCACTCCGAGGACCAGCGGGATGCGTCCCTCGGCTGGCTGCGCGGACTGACGGACGGCGGCGAGCCGGCGGGCGTCCGCCTCGCCGCCGTGAAGGCGCTGCACACCGCACGGCGGGGGCAGGCCGACGGCGCCTCCGCGCGGACCGTGTCCGAGGTCCTGCTGGGCACCGATCCGGCAACCTGGCAGCCGGGCACCGCACGCGTCGAGTGGACCGTGACGCGCACCGTCGGCCTGCTGAACAGCGACCCGACGGAGCAGATGACCGCGATCCGGAGCCTGCTGGCACATTCGGACGCGGCCGTGCGGACAGGTGCGCTGAAGGCGGCGGCCGACGCGATGGCCCGGCGGCGCTCCGCCGTGCCCGCGCTGCTGCCGGCCGTCGCCCCCCTGCTGTCCGACCCCGAGCCCGAGAACCGGCTCTTCGCCGCCCGCGTCCTCGGCATGTGCGGCCGGGCTGCCCGCCCCTGGGCCGACGCGCTGGCCGCCATGGTCACGGACGAGGGCGAGCCGTACCTGCCCGCGCAGGACCACGCCGTCTGGGCGCTGTCCCGGCTCGGGGACGCCCGGTGCGTACCCCCGCTCGTGGAACGGCTCGCCGGGGAACGGCTGGGGTTCGCGGACCACGAGACGTATGCCGACGGCTGGTGGACCCACGCGCAGAGCCTGGTCGAGACCGCGGGCGGTCTCGCCGCCCACGCCGCCGTCCTGCTGCCGCCGCTGCGGACCCGGCTCGCGGCCGCCTCGGCCCTCGGCGAGCGCCGGGCGCTCTGCCGACTCCTGGAGCGCTGGGGTCCGGCGGCGGCTCCCGCGATCCCCGAACTGCTGCCCCTCCTGGACACCGACTGCGCCGTGTGGGCGCTGGACGCGCTCGCCGCGATCGGCCCCAGGGCCGCGGAGGCCGTGCCCCGGGAGCGACTGCGGGCTCTGCTCCCAGACCCTTCCGAGGGCTGGTCGTTCGCGGGGCCCGCCCTCGCGCTCGCGTACGGACGGCTCACCGGCGACCGGGAGCCGGCGCTCGCCCTGCTGCTTCCCCGGATGGGCGAGCCGTACGGCCGGGGCAGCGCCGTCACGCTGCTCGAAGAGCTGGGGCCCGCGGGGGCGCCGCACGTCCAGGAGCTGCGCGCACTCCTCACCCGGCACAGGACGAACTGGCTACCGCTGCGCGCGGGCGCGGCGCTGTGGCGGATCACCGGAGAGACGGACGAGGTCGTCCCCGTGCTCGTCGGGGCGATCGAGCCCTTCGCCGGGGAGAGCGGGAAGGCCACGCGCGCGGTCACCGAGACCGTCAGACTGCTCGGCGAGATCGGCCCGCCCGCCGCCGAGGCCGCGCCCTTCTTGCGCCGCTTCCTCGACGCCGACGAGCGGCCGGTCAGGCACGGGACCTGGCGCTCGGTCCCGGAGGACGACGAGCTGCGCGACGTCGCCCGCGCCGCGCTGCTCGCCGTCTCCCGTACGGAAGGCGCTACTTGACGCCGAGCAGCTGCTCGATCGGGTCGATCGCGAAGTAGACGGCGAACAGCGCCGCGGTCCCCCAGAGCAGCCAGTGCACCTCGCGCGCCTTGCCGAGGACGGCCTTGATGACGACATAGGCGAGGAATCCCGCGCCGATGCCGTTGGTGATCGAGTACGTGAAGGGCATGACGGCGATCGTGAGGAAGGCCGGAACGGCGATCTCGTAACTGGTCCAGTCGATGTGCCGGACCTGGGCCATCAGCAGGAAGCCGACCGCGACCAGGGCGGGCGCGGCGGCCTGGGCGGGGACGACGGTGGCGAGCGGGGTGAGGAAGAGGGCCAGCGTGAACAGTCCGCCGGTGACCACCGAGGCGAAGCCGGTGCGGGCGCCCTCGCCGACGCCGGCCGCCGACTCGATGTAGGAGGTGTTCGACGAGGCGGAGGCGGCGCCGCCCGCGGCGGCGGCCACACCGTCGATGAGGAGGACCCGGCCGAGGTGCGGCACCTTGCCGTTCTCGTCGAGGAGCCCGGCCTCGCTGGAGACGCCGACGACGGTGCCCATGGTGTCGAAGAAGTCGCTGAGCAGCAGGGTGAAGACGAGCAGGACGAGGGTGACGACGCCGATCTGCTCGAAGGCGCCGAAGAGGCTGAACGAGCCGACGAGCCCGAAGTCGGGAGCGGCGACGACGTCCGAGGGAACGGCCGGGACGGTCAGGCCCCAGGCCGCCGCCGGGATGTCGGCGAGCTCGTTGATCACGATCGCGACGAGGGTCATCGCGACGATGGAGAGGAGGATCGCCCCCTTCACCTTGCGGACCATGAGGGCGACGGTGAGCAGGACGCCGAGACAGAACACGAGGATCGGCCAGCCGGAGAGGTGCCCGCCGGCGCCGAGCTGGACGGGGACGGTACCGGTCTCGCCGGGGATGCGGGTCACGAACCCGGCGTCGACGAATCCGATGAAGGCGATGAAGAGGCCGATGCCGACGCTGATGGCCTGCTTGAGCGCCTGCGGGATGGCGTGCATGACGGCCTCGCGGAGCCCGGTGACCACCAGGACGCAGATCAGGACGCCTTCGAGGACGACGAGCCCCATCGCGTCCGGCCAGCTCATGAGGGGTGCGAGCTGGAAGGCGACGACGGCGTTCAGTCCGAGTCCGGCGGCGACGGCGAGCGGGAGGTTCCCTCCCACGCCCATCACGACGGTCATCACGGCCGCCACCAGGGCCGTGACGGTGGCCAGTTGGGCGCCGCTGAGCTGGTGGCCGAACTTGTCCTCCGCGCTGCCCAGGATGATCGGGTTGAGCACGATGATGTAGGCCATGGTGAAGAACGTGGCGAGGCCGCCGTGTATCTCCCTGCCGAAGGTCGACCCTCTGTCGCTGATGGCGAAGTACCGGTCGACCGGGTTGGTTCTGGTGTCGAACATGACTCTCCTCGGGACGGCTGGCTGGATTGTGCCCAGCCATGCGCCCTTTCAGGTGTCCCCGGTGTTACGCCGCCGGTCTCCGGCCCCCCTCTAGGGCAATTGCCCGATCCGCGTCGGCCACCTCAGGGGCCACGCTGCCGGGATGACGGGAACAACGGGTGGGAGAGGAACCGCCGGTCTCTATCTGACCGGCGTCCTGGTGTCCGGTTTCGGCACGACGGCGATGTGGCTGGCATCGGGGATCTGGGTCAAGTCCCTGACCGGCTCGGACAGTCTGGCGGCCCTCACCGTGTTCGCCCTGTGGGCCCCGGCGCTCGTCGGCCCGCTGCTCGGCACGGTCGCCGACCGGATGCGGCGACGGCCGCTGATGGTCTGGTCGAACCTGGCGATGGCGGCGCTGCTGCCGACCCTGCTGTGGGTCGACAGCGCGGACCGCGTGTGGCTGCTCTTCGCCGTGCTCGTGCTGTACGGGATCCAGGGCACCGTCCATGAGGCGGCGGAGGTCGCACTGGCCTCCGCCGCGCTCGACCGACGGCTGCTCGGGGACTTCAACGGGCTGCGGATGACGGTGAACGAGAGCGTGAAACTCGTCGCCCCGCTCGCCGCGGCCGGGCTCTTCGCCCGGTACGGCGGCGGCCCGGTGGCGCTGCTCGACGCGGCGACGTTCGCGCTGGCGGCGGGGGTGTTCGCACGGATGCGGGTGCGGGAGGAGAAGCCGGTGCGCCCGGCGTCTGCGCACTGGCTCCGGGACACGGCGGAGGGCCTGCGGACCCTGCGCTCGTCTCCGGTGCTGCGTCCGCTCGTCCTGACCGGTGCGTTCACCATGCTGCTGGCCGGGATCAACGGGGCGGCGGTCTACGCGGTCGTGGACCGGGGGCTCGGCCACCCGCCCGCGTACGCGGGGGTGCTGTACGCCGTCCAGGGCGCGGGCTCGGTCGTCGCGGGCCTGGCGGCCGGGCCGCTGCTGCGCCGGGTCTCCGAGCGGCTCCTGTCCGCCGCCGGGCTCGCCCTGTTCGCCGTGGCGGCGGGCGTCCGGGCCGTCCCCCACGACGGGGTGGCGCTGGGGGCGAGCGCCCTGATCGGGGTGGGTCTGCCCTGGGTTCTGGTCGCCGTGATGACGGCGGTCCAGCGGGAGGCCCCGGAGACCGCGGTGGGCCGCGCCGCGGCGACGGCCCACACCCTGGTCTTCGTCCCGAACGCGATCGCCCTGGCGGCGGGCGCGGGCCTGGTGGCCGTCGTCGACGTCCGGCTGCTGCTGCCGCTGCTGGCCGTCGCCGGCCTGGCCGGGGCGGTCGTGTCGGCCACCCGGGGCGCGCTCGCGCGCGTGGCCGCCCCGGCGAGGGCGGACGTCTGAGGCGTCCGCCCTCGCCTCAGCCCAGGGTGCGCAGCGCCTCCGCCACCAGGGCCAGGTCGGCGTCGGAGGCCAGGCCCGCGTGGTAGAGGCGGAGTTCGGTGGCGCCCTCCGCCTCGGCCCGCCGCGCGTCCTCGGCGAGCGTGGCGGGCGAGCCTCCCATGCCCGTCACCACACCGAGGTTGGCCGCGAGGACCGTGCCCGGGGCCGCGTGGGGCGCGAAGGGCGCCACGGTCGCGGACGGGGTGACGACCCCGTCCGCGACGTCGAGGACATGGGCCGGGTCGGTGCCCGCGTTCGCTCCGCAGCGGTACGCGTGCGGGTCGGCGTGGAGCAGGACGCGGAAGCCGGCCGGGGCGGCCGCCCGTACCGCGGCCACGACGGACTCCTGGAGCGTGCGGGCGGTCCGCGTGCGCCAGGCGAGGGCGGGTGCCTCGAAGCCGTCGAGCGGTCCTGGGGCGCCCCCGGTCCACACCGGCTCCAGCGCGGCCCGCACGGCGGCGGCGAGCGCCTCGGGGTCGGCGCCCTCCTCGGCGTACCCCTCCCGGCAGCGGGGGCAGAAGCAGAGGGACATCAGGTACTGCTCCCGGTCGCCGAGCGCGACACCCGCGGTCTTGTCGTGCGCGTGCAGATGCGCGAAGCCGTACCAGCCGCAGGACTCCAGCTCGGTGCCGGCCGCGCCGGGCCGTACCGCCGCCTCCACCGCCAGGTCCACCAGGTAGGCGCGGACGTCGGGTCGGGCGACGCAGGGCGCCCAGGGGTAGCGGTCGCCATGGGCGTTGACGACCGAGGTCCCCGGATGATCGGCCCCCAGACGGGAGTTGTGGGCGAGGACGACCCAGCTGTGCACCTCCAGACCGGCGTCCGCGAGCGCGGCCGCCGCCGCGCCGTACGCGTCGCCCGGAGCCCACTCCCCCGCTTCGTACGGCCGCAGAGTCCGCCCCGACCAGCGTGCCGTGTCCGGCGGGTAGAGCACGGCGGCGTGTTCGGCGGTGACGACGCGGTGCCCCGGATGCCGGGGGGTCAGCGCGCGCGTGGAGTGGTAGGCGGAGGCCAGGGTGACGCTCGCGACGCCCAGCTCCGCGAGGAGGCCCGGGGCGGCGGGGTCGCCGATGACGTCCCAGGGGTAGACGAAGGTCCCGGCCCTCACGCGTCGCTCCCCAGCAGCGCGCGCCCGCGCTCGACGATCCCGGCGAGCTCCTTCAGATGCTCGGGCGCGGGCTCGCTCAGCGGCGGCCGGACCTCGCCGACGTCCAGCCCGCCCATGCGGACCGCGGCCTTGACGAGGGAGACCGCGTAGCCGCGCCCCTTCGCGCGCAGTTCGACGAGGGGGCGGTAGAAGCCGTCGACGAGGCGCTCCACGGTCGCGTCGTCGCCGGTGGTCAGGGCCCGGTGGAAGGCGAGGGCGATGTCGGGGGCGAAGCAGAAGACGGCGGAGGAGTAGAGGGTGACGCCGATGCCCCGGTAGGCGAGGCCGGTGAGTTCGGCGGTGGGCAGGCCGTTGAAGTAGAGCAGGTCGAGGCCCTCGGAGCGGACGGCGCTGACGATGCGCTGCATCAGATCGAGATCGCCCAGGCCGTCCTTGAGGCCGATGATCCCCTCGGCGCGGGCGAGGGCCACGGCGGTCTCGGGGGTGAGGATCGCGTTGTCGCGCTGGTAGACGATGACGTCCAGCGAGGTGGCGGCGGCGAGTTCGGTGTAGTGGCGCAGCAGTCCCGCCTGGTCGGCGACGACGAGGTACGGGGGCATGGCGAGGAGCCCGTCGGCGCCCGCCTCCTCGGCGAGCCGCGCGTACCGGATCGCGAGCGCGGTGCCGTAGCCGGCGCCGGCCAGGACGGGGACCCGGCCGGCGGACTCCTCGACGGCGGCGGCGACGCAGGCGTGGAACTCCTCGGGGGTGAGGGCGTGGAACTCACCGGTGCCGCAGCAGGCGAAGACGGCGGCCGCGCCCGCGTCGACGCCCGCCCGGACGTGGGCGCGGAAGGTGTCGAGGTCGACGGTGCCGTCCGGTCCGAAGGCGGTGACGGGGAAGAACAGCAGGCCGTCCAGCCGGGCGGCGAGCGGGGCTGAGGTCACGGGCGCTCCCAGAGAAGTCCGTCGTGCACCCTCGTGCACAGTTCTGATTGTTGTCCATATTCTTGAACAACTTCACGCTAGAGCAGCCCCGAAGGGGCGGTCAAGGAGCAAACACGTCCGCTGCGTTCACTCTTGACGGTCCGTGTGCGCTCTTGACGCTCGTCGAGCCCCTCCCTACCGTGTCCACGTTTGTGAATCGGATCCACGGACGGAGATTGTTCGATGCCCACACCCCGTACCGTCCTGCTCACCGGCGCCGCCGGGGGCGTCGGCACGCTGATGCGCGAGCTGCTGCCGGCGTACGGATACGAGCTCCGCCTGCTCGACCTGGCGCCCGTCGACGGCGCACCGGACGCGATCGTCGCCGATGTGACGGACCGAAAGGCACTGCGCGAGGCCGTCCGGGGGGTCGACGCGATCATCCATCTCGCGGGCATCTCCCTGGAGTCGACCTTCGAGAAGATCCTCGCCGCGAACATCACCGGCCTGCACCACCTCTACGAGGCCGCGCGCGAGGAGGGGGTGGGCCGGATCGTCTTCGCCTCCAGCAACCACGCCGTCGGCTTCACCCCGCACCCGCGCGGCGACGAGCCGTTGATCCCCGTCGACACCCCACACCGGCCGGACACCCTCTACGGCCTGTCCAAGTGCTTCGGCGAGGACCTCGCCCAGTTCTACTGGGACCTGCACGGCCTGGAGACCGTCTCCGTCCGCATCGGCTCGTGCTTCCCCGAGCCGACCTCGGTCCGGATGCTGTCCATGTGGCTGAGCCCCGCCGACTGCGCCCGGCTCCTGCACGCCGCCCTCACCGCCGAGAACGTGGGCCACACGGTGGTGTACGGCTCGTCCGCCAACACCCGGCTGTGGTGGGACCTCTCCTCGGCCCGGGCACTCGGCTACGAGCCGAGGGACGACTCGGAGCCGTTCGCCGAGCGGATCATCGCCGAGCAGGGGCTGCCCGTGCAGGGAGATCCGGCGGAGGTCAATCTGGGCGGCCACTTCTGCACGGACCCGCCGCGCTGGCCCTACTAGGGCGACACACGCCCGTAGGGCGGGGAGGTCTCAGGCCCGGCCGGACTGATGCGGGGGCGCCGGCCGGGGCCCGGGTCACGGCGTGCGTTGGCACACGCGACAGGAGGAACGTTACGGCGGGGGTGCGGACCCCCGCGATCCGCTCAGCGCGGGCACTGTCCGCGGAACGCGGCGGGCCCGCCGTCCCCCGCGCGAAGTCGGGTCGCCCGGGGCCCGCCCTCCCCCGCGCGGAGTGGGGTCACCCGTCCGCGCGCAGGGTCTGCGACGGCGTCTCGCCGAACCGGGTGCGGTACTGCGCCGCGAACCGCCCGTGGTGGGCGAAGCCCCAGCGCCAGGCGACCTCGCTCACGCTCAGCTCACCCGGCCCCGCGCCCCGCAGCTCCTCGCGGACCCGCTCCAGCCTGACCTCGCGGACGTACGCCATCGGCGACATCCCCACGTACTCCCGGAACGACTCCTGGAGCCGACGCACCCCGACCCGGGCCAGACCGGCCAGTTCGCCGGTCGTGAAGGGGTGCTCGGGGCGATCCCGTACGGCGTCCATCACGCGCTTGACGGGTGCGGGCCGCCGCGGCTCGGCCGGGCGGTCCAGCTCCTCGCGCCAGGGGTGTTCGGCGGCCAGCAGCAGCCCGTTCAGCAGCGCCTCCCGAAGCGGCGCGGCCACCAGCGCGTGATGGGCCAGGCTGTCCCCGGCGAGGGCCTCGTGCGCCACCTGCCGGGCGAAGCGCGCCCAGCTCAGCCCCGGGCCGCGCGAGATGTCCAGCCGCGGCGCGAAGGCCAGACCGCCCCTCGGCGGCCGGCCGAGGAGCCGCTCCAGCCGGTCCCGCAACGCCACCGCGCCGATCTTCACGGAGACCGTCCGGCAGTCCCCGCTCCACCGGTCGAGGAAGGTGTCCCCCGAGGGATCGAGCACCACCCCGTCGGCCGGCGTCGCGACCACCGGCGCGCGGCCGCCCTGGCGCAGCTCCATGGTGCCGCTGAGCGGGGCGTTGACGTGGAAGGCCCCGAGCTCGCCGAAGCGCATCCGCACATCGGCCCCGCAGGCCAGGTCGCCGATGACCAGGTCCCCCAGGTCGACGGTGTCGAACCGGGCGGCGAAGGGACGCTCCCCCGGCTCGATGACGTCCATGAAGTTGGCGTAGTACCGCGCGTCGATCTCCTGCCGCGCCTCGTCCACGTCCCGTGTTCTGAAAGAACTCCCACCCACGAGCGGCAAGGATACGAGCCGCTCGAATATTCGTATGACGGACCCGGCCGGGAACGGCAGGATGCCCGTCATGCCACAGCCTCATGGATTCAGCTACGAGCAGCGCGCCGACGGCTCGGTCGTCATCACCCACCGCGGACGCAACGCCTCCACCCTGCGCGGCGGACGCGCGGAGAAGTTCCTCGCGGAGGTGGTGTCGGGGGACGCCCAGCTCGTCATGGCCCGCTGGACGGGCGCGTACAAGTTCGGCAACGAGCGCACCGCCCGGAACCATCCCCGTAATCAGAGTGGCCGAAGGTAGCGAAGGTAAGGGAACGGCAAAGCTGTCTCGCTCGTTACCCCTGGCATGACCGCTATGACCCCCGGCTCGAACATCCCTCTCTCCGCCGCGCGCGTGGCGGTGGACGTCGCCGCCCCGGTGCGGCTCGACGTCTCGGGCCTTCTGCTCAGCGCCGACGGCAAGGTGCGCTCGGACGACGACTTCATCTTCTACAACCAGCCGTCCGGCCCCGGCGTGACCTACCGCTCCGGCGGCGGCTCGGCCCCGGACGCGATCGTGGTGGACACGGGCGCCGTGCCGCCCGGCATCGAGAAGATCGTGGTCACCGCCAGCCCCGACGCCGCGGGCCAGACGTTCCAGGGCGTCGAGCCCACGGCGACGATCCGCAACGCGGACGACGGCAGCGTCCTCGCCACCTTCACCCCGCCGCAGCTCGGCACGGAGACGGCGCTGGTGGTCGTGGAGATCTACCTCCGCAACGGCGCCTGGAAGGCCCGCGCCGTCGGCCAGGGGTACGCCAACGGGCTGGCCGGCATCGCCACCGACTTCGGTGTCTCGGTCGACGAGGAGCCCGCCGCCGCGGCGCCTCAGACGCCGGCCGCGCCCGTCGCGCCCCCGGTGGCCGCTCCCGTGGACCCCCGGATCGCCGCCCAGGCGCCTCCTCCGCCGGCCGCCCCGCCCGCACCCCAGGCGGCCGCCCCGGCCCCGTCCGGGAAGATCAACCTGGACAAGGGCCGGGTCAGCCTCCAGAAGAACCAGACCGTGTCCCTGGTGAAGGGCGGCCGCCCGCTGCTCTCCCAGGTCAAGATGGGCCTCGGCTGGGAGCCCGCGTTCCGCGGCAAGGACATCGACCTCGACGCCTCGGTCATCGCGTACGGCCCCCAGCGCAACCACCTGGACAGCTGCTACTTCGGCAAGCTGTCCATCCTGAACGGCGCCATCAAGCACTCCGGTGACAATCTGACCGGCGAGGGCGCGGGCGACGACGAGGTCATCGTCGTCGACCTCGGCCGCCTCCCCGCGGACGCCACGGGCCTGGTCTTCACGGTCAACTCCTTCTCCGGCCAGAAGTTCACCGAGGTCGCCAAGGCGTACTGCCGGCTGATGGACGCGGCGACCGGCGAGGAGCTGGTCCGCTTCGACCTGACCTCGGCCGAGCCGCAGACCGGCGTGATGATGGCCAAGCTCATCAAGCAGTTCAGCGGCGAGTGGGAGATGACGGCGATGGGCGACTTCGTCAAGTCGCGGACGGTCCGCGGCATGGTGAAGCCGGCCGCCCAGGCCCTCTGAGCATGGGTACGGAAGGGGCCCGCCGGTGCGTGACCGGCGGGCCCCTTCGTCACTCCGCCCAGGGCCAGTCGGCCGTCCGGCCGGCCTCCAGCAGCGGCACCATGCGGAACGCGGCGTCGGTGAGTCCGGCGAAGGTGTGGCGCCGACCGGTTCCCGACGGCGCGTGGCCGACCCGGTAGCCCGCCAGGTTCCAGGTGTAGACGGGAACGTGGTCCGGAACCTGCCGCGTCGGGTCGCCCCGGTGGCTGTACGCCGCCTGCTCGTCGGTGACGATCAGGACCCGGTCGTGCCCCCGGTAGTGCCTCCGCACGGCCTCGGTGGTGTCGGTGCCACCGAGACTTCCGAAGCGGCCGAGCACCTTCAGCACGGACTCGCCCGCCTGGTACGTGACCGGGGCGCTGCCCGTGCCGAACTCCACCAGGTCCGCGTCGGCGGCCCGCATCGCCACGGCCGTGCCGAACACGGCCGCCGCGTCGGCCCGGTTGAGCTCGGAGCGGTCCGAGAGCGGCGACCACATGGATCCCGAGCGGTCGACCAGGATCAGCGTCCGGCCGGGCAGCGCGGGCACGTTCGCCAGCGAGTGGCCGAGCGCCTGTTCCAGCGGGTAGGCCCAGCGCAGGGACGGCGCGTGCCGGTACGCGGCGAGATAGCGGAAGGGGAACTGGCGCGCGCCGGCGACGGCCTCGGGGTCCGAGATCCGCGCCGCCACCCGGGCCGCGACCTCGTCGGAGACCCCGGCCTGGTCGAAGTTGCGCAGGTTCCGCAGCAGTGCCATGGCGCCCATGGACGGGATGACGGCCTCCCAGGCCGCCGCGTCCATCGGCCCCTGCGACCAGCCCGCCAGGGCCTCCCACGTCATCCCGGCCTCGGCCAGCCGTCGCGCCCCGTCGGGCCCGACGACCACGGCACGCCGCTCCTCGACCGGCAGCGCCATCAGGGCCCGGTGGGCGGTGAGGGTGCGGCTCGACGCGGGCGGGACGGCGGTCTCGGGGTGATGGCGCCGGTCCAGCGCGTAGCGGAACAGCTCGCCCTGCCACGCCTTCGCCGGGTCGGGCGTGGCGTGCACCAGGTTGAGGACGTCACCGAAGCGGAAGCCCTTGGAGTCGGTGTCGTACTTCAGCAGGGACTTCGCGGAGTACAGCCGGCGTACGGCGTCGGCGACACCGCGCTTGACGGGCTTCGGGATGTTCCGGCCGTACGTGGCGGTCCAGTAGCCGAGCAGCTCGCCGGGCTCGTCCGCGCGGAGCAGGACGGAGGCGACGACCTGCCGGTTGGTGGGGCCGGTCTCGACGCCCGCGTCGAGACGCGCCTTGACGTACTCGGCGGCGCCGACGAGGGACGCCGTGCGCATGTGGGCGTCGCCGCGCAGCCAGCCGAGCAGGGCGGCGGTCCATTCCGGGTCCTCCACGGCGAGCTTCCGCACCAGGGCGGTGAAGCGGTCGTCGCGGTCCTCGCCGCTCTCGTAGAAGGTCTGCTGCGTGACGAAGTTGGCGACCGCGAGCAGGAACAGCTCCGACTTGGGCTCGCGCAGGACTCCGGCGCCCCCCTGACGGGTACGGGCGGGGCCGGTGGAGACCACCGGCGAGGTCGTGCGGGCCCTGGTGGTGCGGAGGTTGAACCGAGCCATGTGAATTCCCCCGAATTCGAGCGTGCGGGAGAGACACAGGACCGTGGAACGACGAGGGCGCCCGAGATCAGGAGTCGGCGACGGGACTAGTCGGCAGCTCTATCCGATTGAGCTACACCCCCCGGAGGGAGTGACGGGACTCGAACCCGCAACCTGCTGATCCAAGGAAGTATCCGTCGCCTGCGCACCGGGCACCCTCGTGTCCATGCTGTGCCTCCCGAGATCAAGAGGGGCAGCGGCGTGATTTCGTGGAAGGAAGTAGCCGCGGCCTGCGCACCGGGAGGTGCATGAGGAAGACCTTAGGCGGGTGGCACGCCCACCCGCCAAGGGTTTTCGGGCGTCTTGGCGGGACGGGTCAGCGGCGCGGCTGGCGGCGCCACGGACCGGTGATGGCGACCATGATGCCGGGCTCCTGGATGTTGGCGTAGAGGGTGTCGCCGTCGGGCGAGAAGACGACACCGGTGAACTCGCTGTCGTTCAGGTCGTTCCGTGCGATCGGGTACGTACGGCCGCGCTCGGTCGCCCCGAAGAGGTGCTGGACGCCCTCGCCGTCCTCGGCGATGACGAGTCCTCCGTACGGGGAGACCGTGATGTTGTCGGGGCCGTCGTAGGCACCGTCCTCGTCCGGGGCGGCGTTGACGCCGAGGAGGACCTGGAGGGTGAGGGTGCGGCGCTTGGGGTCGTAGAACCAGACCTGGCCGTCGTGCGGAGCGCCCGGGCTCTCCTCGCGGGCGTAGGAGGAGACGATGTAGGCGCCCCCGTCGGCCCACCACATGCCCTCCAGCTTGCGGGCCCTGGTGACCTCGTCGGGGCCGAACTGCTCGCGCACCTCGACCTCGCGGCCGTCGCGGTCGGGGACGTCCAGCCAGTCGACGCCGTAGACCGTGCCGATCCGGGTGGCGCGGGACAGGTCGTCGACGAACCGGCCGCCGGAGTCGATGCAGCGCGGCGCCTGGAGGACGCCGGCGTCGTCGGCGAGGGTGCGGAGCCTGCCCCGGCCGTGCTGGAAGCCGTGCGGCGGCACCCAGCGGAAGAAGAGGCCGTTGGGCTCGTCGGCGTCCTCGGTGAGATAGGCGTGGCCGCGCTTGGGGTCGATGACGACGGCCTCGTGGTCGTAGCGGCCGAACGCCTTGATGGGCTTGGGGTCGCGGTTGGCACGGCGGTCGCGCGGGTCGACCTCGAAGACGTATCCGTGGTCCTTGGTCATGCCGTTCTCGCCCGCGAGGTCGGAGTTCTCCTCGCAGGTGAGCCAGGTCCCCCAGGAGGTGCGGCCGCCCGCGCAGTTGGTGGAGGTGCCGGCGATGCCGACCCACTCGGCGACGGTGCCGTCGCGGTGGATCTCGACGACCGTGCAGCCGCCGGCCGCGGCGGGGTCGTAGACGAGGCCCTCGGTGAGCGGAACGGGGTGGTCCCAGTTGGCGCGGGGACCCTTCAGCTCGTGGTTGTTCACCAGGAGCGTGGTGCCGCGGGGACCGGCGAACGTGGCGGTTCCGTCGTGCTTCTCCGGCGTGAACTCGCCGGACTCCAGCCTGGTGCGGCCGCTGTGGGTGATGACGCGGTACGAGAACCCGGCGGGCAGGGCGAGGACTCCCGCGGGGTCCTCGACGAGGGGGCCGTACCCGAGGCGGTGTCCGTGTCCCCACGCCTCCCGCTCCTCGGAGGCCGCCAGCGCCTCGGGGGCGGTGGCCAGTGCGCCGACGGCGCCGGTCAGGACGAGCCCGGCGCCGGTGGCGGCGGACTTCTTGGCGAACTCTCTGCGATCGAGCTGCATGGCGATGCGTCTCCCTGCGGTCACCCGGTGTCGGGGCACACGTTCTCGCCCGCGTATAAACGAGAGTTGAACAGAGAGGCGGTCTTCCATGAACCTGCCGGCCACGGGGCGGCGCGTCCTCGTCAGCGGTGCGTCCCGAGGGCTGGGCCGCGCTGTCGCCCAGGCCTTCGCCGCCAACGGCGACCGGGTCGCGGTCCACTACGGCACCCGGGCCGACGAGGCCCGCGAGACCCTGGACTCCCTGGCCGGGTCCGGCCATGCCCTGACCGGCGGCGACCTCACGGATCCGGCGGGCGCGGCGGCCGTGGCGGAGGCGGCGGCCGACGCGCTGGGCGGGATCGACGTCCTGGTGAACAACGCGGCGGTGAACATCCGCCACCCGCTCGCGGAGACGCCCTACGAGGAGTGGGTCGAGGTCTGGCGGCGGCACGTCGCCGTGAACCTGCTGGCCACCGCGAACCTGAGCCATCTGGCTGCGCGGCGGATGATCGACCAGGGGGCGGGCGGGAGGATCGTCAACATCGGCTCCCGGGGCGCGTTCCGCGGCGAGCCGGACCACCCGGCCTATGGGGCGACGAAGGCCGCCGTCCACGCGCTGGGCCAGTCCCTGGCGGTCTCCCTGGCCCCGTACGGCATCGGGGTGGCGTCCGTCGCCCCCGGCTTCTTCGCCACCGAACGGGTTGCCCCGCGTCTGGCCGGACCCGAGGGCGAGGCGATCCGCGCCCAGAGCCCGTTCCGTCGCGTGGCTCGCCCCGAGGAGATCGCGAAGGCGGTCCTCTGGCTCGCCTCCCCAGAGGCCGAATGGTCCTCGGGCACGATCCTCGACCTCAACGGCGCCTCCCACCTGCGGACATGAGACCGCCGGGGCCGGTGGGCCCGGCCCGCCCGCGCCCGGGCGTCGACACGGCGACGCACCGGGCCGTGTTCCCGTGCGTCAGCTCCCCGACCGCGACCTCGCCTTGAACGCCGCCTTGCGGGCCTCCTTGGCGGCGGCCTTGTCGCGGTGCAGGCGGCCCATGGCCTCCAGGACCTCGGCCGTCGCCGGATGCTCGACCCGCCAGGCCGCGTCGAAGAAGCCGCTGTGCCTGCCGGTGAGCCCCTCGATCAGGTCCTGGAGCTCCTCCAGGTCCCCGTCGGCGTCCAGCTGCGCCGCGATCGTGTCGATCGCCAGCCAGAAGATCATCGTCTCCGGCGGCGCCGGGATGTCCGCCGCGCCACGCTCCGCCAGCCAGACCCGGGCGAGCCCGCCCAGCTCCGCGTCGTCGAGCACCTCCCGGACCGCGGGCTCCGCCGCCACGCTCACCAGGGAGAGCGCCTGCTGGCAGTGGAGGCGGCGCAGCGGCGAGCCGGCGTCCACGCCGCGCGCCGCGTCGAGCAGCTCGCGCGCGGCGGTCACGTCGTCCCGCCCGGCCAGCCAGCCCACCGTCTCGGCGCGGGCCGCGGCCTCGGGGTAGGTCGCGAGGCCGTCGAGGAGCACGTCCGCGCCCTTGCCGGCCAGTTCGCCGACGGCCGGCGCGTCCACGCCGGCCTCCAGCATCCGGGCCCGCACGCCGTAGAGACCGAGCGGGGTCAGCCTGACCATCCCGTACCGCGTGACGTCCTCGTCGTCGACCTCGTCGATCCGCGCGGTGGGCTCCTCGCCCTCCTCGGCCATCAGCGCCTCGTCGACGGGCTGGTAGTCGACGAGGCCGATCGGCTCGAGGAGACGGAACTGGTCGTCGAGGCGCATCATCGCCTCGGAGACCTGCTCCAGGACGTCGTCCGTGGGCTCGCCCATGTCCTCCGGGACGATCATCGACGCGGCGAGCGCCGGCAGCGGGACCGCGCTGTCGCCCGGTCCGCCCTCACCGACCGTCAGCAGGTACAGGTTGCCGAGCACGCCCTCCAGGAACTCGGCCTCCTCCTCGGGGTTCCAGTCGAGGAGCTCGAAGTCGATCTCGCCGTCCTCGCCGATGACCTCGGCGATGTCGTCGAGGACGGGCGCGGTGGCGTCGGCGAACACCACGTCCAGGGCGTCGAGCCAGAGCCCGAGGACGTCGAGCGGCGCACCGCCGGTGAGGACGGCGAGGTTCGCTCCGGTGTTCGCGGTTCCGGGGGTGTCGTCGTCGCCGTCCTCGACGTCCACGAGTCCCGTGTCGACGGCCAGCCGCCACGCCTCGCTCGCGTAGGCGGCGCCGTCCTCGTCCGGTTCGAGCCCCAACGCCTCGGCTGCCGCGGGCAGTTGCTCGTCGGCGAGCTCCCCGCCCGCGCCGACCGGGGTCTGCGGACCCGCCCAGCGGGCGAGGCGGGCCGCCCGGGCCAGGAGAGGTGCGGCCAGGGCGGCCCGCGCCAGCTCCGCGTCCGAGTGCAGCTGAACGGGGGGCAGGGTGGGGCGGTCCGGTGCCATCTGGGGTCTTCTCCTCGAAGGGCGCGTCGGGGGCGACGGTGCTGGCGAACGGCCTTCAGGGTAGACGTATTTCCCGGGCGGACCGGCGGTTCACGCAGGCGTCAGCCTTCGTACACCCGTCGACCCTTGACAAGTCCACCACTCAGCCAAGAGATTGACGCGCGTAGATACACCGACCGTTTCTCCAAGCGTCTCCGGAGCTCCTTGATGCCTTCCTCCATACCGAGATCCGCGGCTGTGGCCGCCGTCGTAACGGCCGCGCTCGCGGCCGGACTCCTCGCGGGCTCCTCCGCCTCGGCGGAGACCACCGCGGACACAGCCGCCGTCCGCGTCCACGACATCCAGGGCACCACCCGGACCTCGCCCCTCGTCGGCCAGCAGGTCACCGGCGTGACGGGCATCGTGACCGGCGTCCGGACCTACGGTTCGCGCGGTTTCTGGATCCAGGACCCGCAGGCCGACGACAACCCGGCCACCAGCGAGGGCCTCTTCGTCTTCACCAGCTCCGTGCCGACCGTCGCCGTCGGTGACGCGGTCAGCGTCAACGGCACGGTCGGCGAGTACGTCCCCGGCGGTCTGAACTCCGGCAACCAGTCGATGACGCAGCTGTCGAAGCCGACCGTCACCGTGATCTCCTCCGGCAACCCGGTCCCGGCGCCCGTCACCATCTCGGCCTGGTCCGTCCCCTCCGCCTACACCCCCGAGGGCGACCCGGCGGCCGGCGGCTCCATCAACGGCCTCACCCTGGAGCCGAAGCGGTACGCCCTGGACTACTACGAGTCCCTGGAGGGCAGCAACGTCCGCGTCGGCAGCTCGCGCGTGGTCGGAGCCACCGACCCGTACTCCGAGCTCTGGGTCACCGTGAAGCCCTGGGAGAACCCCAACTGGCGCGGCGGCACGGTCTACGGCTCGTACACCTCGCAGAACACCGGCCGGCTCCAGATCCAGTCGCTGACCCCGATCGCCCAGCAGCCCTTCCCCAAGGCGAACGTCGGCGACGTGCTCTCCGGCACGACCGAGGGCCCGCTGGACTTCAACCAGTTCGGCGGCTACACCCTGACCGCGCGCACCCTCGGCACGGTCGTCGACCGCGGCCTGGAGCGCGAGACCACGGACAAGCAGCACAGGAACGAGCTGGCGGTCGCGACGTACAACGTCGAGAACCTCGACCCGTCCGACCCGCAGGAGAAGTTCGACGCGCTCGCCTCGGCCGTGGTGAAGAACCTGGCCTCGCCCGACATCCTGGCCCTGGAGGAGATCCAGGACAACAACGGCGCCAAGAACGACGGCACCGTCGTCGCGGACCAGACGCTGAAGAAGTTCACCGACGCCATCGTGGCGGCGGGCGGTCCGGCGTACGAGTGGCGCTCGATCGACCCGGAGAACAACAAGGACGGCGGCGAGCCCGGCGGCAACATCCGCCAGGCGTTCCTCTTCAACCCGGAGCGGGTCTCCTTCACCGACCGCGCGGGCGGCGACGCCGCGACCGCGACGGACGTGGTCCGCGCCGCCAAGGGCCGCGCCGCGCTGACCCTCTCCCCCGGCCGGATCGACCCGGCGAACACCGCCTGGGAGGCCAGCCGCAAGCCGCTGGCGGGCGAGTTCACCTTCCGCGGCCGCACGGTCTTCGTGGTCGCGAACCACTTCGGCTCCAAGGGCGGTGACGAGTCGCTGGTCGGGCACCGCCAGCCGCCGAACCGTTCCTCCGAGGCCAAGCGCCTCCTCCAGGCGCAGGCCGTCAACGCCTTCGTCAAGGACGTCCTCGCGATCGAGAAGGACGCCGACGTCCTCGTCCTCGGCGACATCAACGACTTCGAGTTCTCGGAGACGACGAAGGCGCTGACGGAGGGCGGGGCGCTGTACCCGGCCGTGAAGGCGCTGCCGCGCAGCGAGCGCTACTCGTACGTCTACCAGGGCAACAGCCAGGTGCTCGACCAGATCCTGACCAGCCCGGGGATCCGTCACTTCGAGTACGACAGCGTCCACATCAACGCGGAGTTCGCGGACCAGAACAGCGACCACGACCCGCAGGTGCTGCGCTTCCGTCCGTAGCGCCGCCCACCGCACGCCCGCGCCGGGTCCCGGCGCGGGCGTGCGCCGTCCTGTCCGGCACCCTCCTGCGGCGGCGGCCGCGGCCCGTGGGAGACTCCGCCCCGTGATCCTCCGCCCCGCCACCCGCGCCGACCTGCCCGCCGTCCTCGCGCTTCTCGCCGACGAGGAGAAGGTCGTGGACCCCGCGTCGGTCGTCGTCACACCGGCGTACGAGCGGGCCTTCGCGGACATCGAGGGCGATCCGCGCAACGAGATGCTGGTGCTCGTCGACCGGGAGCTGGTCGTGGGGTGTCTGCAGGCGACGTACGTCCCCGGCCTCGGCAGGGGCGGGGCCGAGCGGGCGCTGATCGAGGCCGTGCGGGTCCGCGCGGACCGGCGTGGCGGCGGGCTCGGCCGGGAGCTGATGACGCGGGCGGTGGAACGGGCGCGCGCACGTGGCTGCGCCCTCATCCAGCTGACCAGCGACAAGAGGCGGACCGAGGCCCACCGCTTCTACGCCTCGCTGGGCTTCGCGCGCAGCCACGACGGGTTCAAGCGCGCTCTCTAGCCGAGCAGATGCCCTCCGCCGTCGACGAGCAGGACCTCGCCGGTGATGTACGCGGCGTGGGTGAGGTCGAAGACGGCGCCGGCGATGTCCTCGGGCCGGCCCACCCGGCGGAGCGGAACCGCCGCCGCCACACGGGCCTTGGCCTCGTCCGCGCCCTCGACCCCGTCGAACCACGGGGTGTCGATGAAGCCGGGCGCGACCGCGTTGACCCGGATCTCGGGGCCGAGCGACTTGGCCAGCAGCTTCGTCATGTGGTTGACGGCCGCCTTGGAGACCGCGTACGGGATGGAGCTGCCGCCGGGGCGGACTCCGGCCTGCGAGGAGATGGTCACGACGCTGCCCGCGCCGTGCGCCCGCAGGTGCGGGACGGCGGCGGTGATGGTCTGCCAGACCCCGATGACGTTGACGTCGTAGAGGTGCCGCCAGACGTCGGGCGAGGCGGCGTCGAGGTCGTCGTGCGGGATGAAGCGGGTGGTGCCCGCGCAGTTGACCAGGATGTCCAGGCGTCCGTACGCCTCGACGGCCGCCGCGACGAGGGCCGTCGCCTGCGCCTCGTCGGAGACGTCGGCCTGGACGTAGACGGCGTCCGGCAGCTCGGCGGCGAGAGCCTTGCCCGCCTCCACGGACCGCGCGGAGTTGACGACGACCCGGATCCCCGCGGCGGCGAGGCGGCGGGCGACGGCGGCGCCGATGCCCGAGGACGAGCCGGTGACCAGGGCGACACGCTGTTCGCTCATGCTGTTCTCTCTCCATGTCCTCCTGTCGCGCAGGGAGATCATGCCAGAGACCGATTCTTCAGGAATCCTTACCCCTCACCCCAAGAAGATCTAAGTGGACCTTCAGTGTCGGGGCGCCGCAGAATGCGCTGATGAGCACTGAACGCCCCTTCGGCCGGGCCCTCTGCGCGATGATCACGCCCTTCACCGCCTCGGGCGGGCTGGATCTCGACGTCGCCCGTGAGCACGCCGCCCATCTGGTCTCCGAGGGCTGCGACGGTCTCGTCCTCAACGGCACCACGGGCGAGTCGCCGACCACCTCGGACGCGGAGAAGGCGGCCCTGATCGAGGCCGTCCGCGAAGCCGTCGGCCCCGGTCCGTCGGTCGTCGCGGGCGTCGGCACCTCCGACACCCGGCACACCGTCGAGCTGGCCCGGCAGGCCGAGAAGGCGGGCGCGGACGGCCTCCTGGTCGTCACGCCGTACTACAGCCGGCCTCCGCAGGACGCCGTCGAGGCGCACTTCCACACGGTGGCGGACGCGACCGGGCTGCCGGTGATGCTGTACGACATCCCCGGGCGCACGGGCACGCGGATCGAGCCGGAGACGATGCTGCGGCTCGCCGCGCACCCGAGGATCGTCGCGGTCAAGGACTGCGCCTACGACCTGCTCGGCTCCACCAAGGTGATCGCCCGCACCTCGCTGGCGTACTACTCCGGCTGCGAGGAGATGAACCTGCCGCTGTACGCGGTGGGCGGCGCCGGCTTCGTCAGCACGGTGGCCAACGTGGCGCCGCGTCAGATGCGGGCGGTGCTCGACGCCTTCGACGCGGGGGACACGGCGGGCGCGGCCCGGCTCAACGCGCTGAACCTGCCGCTCGCGGAGCTGATGATGGCTTCGGGTCTGCCGGGCACGGTGACGGCGAAGGCGCTCCTGGGCGACTTCGTCCGGGAACCGCTGCGGCCCGCCGACCTGGAGGCGGTCGACGGGCTGCGGGCGGCGTACGAGGATCTGGTTCAGTCGAACACGTAGGTGACGCCGAAGAGCGCCGCGTGCTCCAGGACGTCCTCCAGCGGGTCGTCGATCTGACCGGTGTGGAGGGTGAGGCTGGGCCCGTTCGAGACGTACGGACCGTTGTGGGTCCGCGTGTGCGTCTCGTCCGCGGAGGCGGCCGCCGCCGGAAGGAGCACCGCCGCCACGGTCAGCGCTCCGACGATGCTGGCCCTCGTCCTCATGTCGACTCCTCGCCTTGTCTGCTCGTGTGACTCAACGTCGTACCGTTAACGGAGCGTCACACGAGCAGGTCACGGCTCAGTTGTGGCTGTGGAGGATCTCGTTGAGGCCGCCCCAGACCGCGTTGTTCGGGCGGGCCTCGACGGCTCCGGTCACCGAGTTGCGGCGGAAGAGGATGTTGTCGCCGCCGGAGAGGTCACGGGCCTTGACGATCTCGCCGTCGGGCATCGTGACGCGCGTTCCGGCAGTGACGTACAGGCCGGCCTCGACGACGCACTCGTCGCCCAGCGCGATGCCGACGCCCGCCTCGGCACCGATGAGGCAGCGCTCGCCGATGGAGATGATGACGTTGCCGCCGCCGGAGAGGGTGCCCATGGTGGAGGCGCCGCCGCCGATGTCGGAGCCGTCGCCGACCACGACGCCGGCGGAGATGCGGCCCTCGACCATCGAGGTGCCCAGCGTGCCGGCGTTGAAGTTGACGAAGCCCTCGTGCATGACGGTCGTACCGGCGGCGAGGTGCGCGCCGAGCCGGACGCGGTCGGCGTCGGCGATGCGGACGCCGGCGGGGACGACGTAGTCGGTCATCCGCGGGAACTTGTCGATCGAGGTCACCTGGAGGTGCAGGCCCTCGGCGCGCGCGTTGAGGCGGACCTTCTCGATGTCGTCGACGGCGACCGGGCCGAGCGAGGTCCAGGCGACGTTGGCGAGCAGGCCGAAGACGCCGTCGAGGCTCTGGCCGTGCGGCTTGACCAGCCGGTGGCTGAGCAGGTGCAGGCGCAGGTACGCGTCGTGGGCGTCGAGGGGCTTGTCGTCGAGCGAGGAGATGACGGTGCGGACGGCGACCACCTCGACGCCACGACGGGCGTCCACGCCGAGGGCCTTGGCCGCGCCCTCTCCGAGGGCGTTGACGGCGGCGTCGGGGGTGAGCCGCTCGGTTCCGGCGGGCCCGGGCGCGTCGGTCAGCTCGGGGGCGGGGAACCAGGTGTCGAGAACGGTGCCGTCACCGGCGATGGTGGCGAGGCCGGCGGCGACGGCGCCGGTGGTGCGAGGAGCAGTGGTCATGCGGAGAACCTAACGGTCGGGGCCCCGCCCGGGCCAACCGGTCTCAGGTGTCGGTCGAGCCGCCCGGCGGATCCGCCAACCCCCGCACCACGGCCCTCGTCGGATCACCCGGCACCTTCGGTGCCGCCGGGTGCGGCTCCCGGGCCCGGGTGCGCCGCGAGGACACGCGACAGCATCTCGCGGGCGTACGGCTCGTCGTACTTCGTGCCGGTCAGCAGGACCTGGAGGCAGATGCCGTCCATGAGGGCGACCAGGGCGCGGGCGGTCACCGGGTCCGTGCGCCGGGAGAGGGCGTCGGCGACGGCGTCCGTCCATTCCGCGGCGACCGGCCGCAGCGCGGGGCGGCGCAGGGCGGCGAGGTAGAGCTCGTACTCCAGCTCCACCCCGGTCCGCTCGCCGGCGATCCACTCCCCCATGCGCCGGGCGAGCTCGTCCGCGAGGTCGGCCTCGGGGTCGGCGAGCGCGCCGCTCTCGCGCAGCGTCCGCCCGAACCCCTCGTTGGCCTGGCGGAGCGCGGCGACGAGCAGTTCGTCGAGGGAGGCGAAGTGGTACGTCGTGGAGCCGAGCGGGACGTCGGCCTCAGCGGCGACCGTGCGGTGGCTCAGCCCCTCGATGCCCCGGGCGCCGACCACGCGCAGCGCGGCGTCGACGATCCGCTGGCGCCGCTCGGGGTCGTGGCGGCGGGGGCGGGCCATCAGTGGGCTCCGCCCAGGTTGAGCACGAGGACCCCCGCGACGATCAGGAGCACCCCGGCGACCTTGGCGACGCTGAGGGTCTCGTTCATGAAGAGGATGCCGATGGTGGCGACCGCCGCGGTGCCCACGCCGGACCAGATCGCGTACGCCGTGCCGACCTGCAGGGTCTTGAGCGCCTGGGCGAGCAGCGCGAAGGCGATCACATAGCCCGTGGCCGTGACGATCGAGGGCCAGGTCTTCGAGAAGCCCTCGCTGTACTTCATGGAGATCGTGGCGACGATCTCCGCGGTGATGGCTCCCGCCAGCAGTCCGTATCCCATGTGTACGAGTGTACGCAACGATATGTACGGTCGTACACAACGCCGACGACTACGGTGTGCGCATGACACATGCCTCGGGGCCGTACGGGTACGGCTACGCTCCACCACCACCCCCGCCGCAACCCGGCGTGATACCCCTCGCGCCGCTGGGGCTCAGCCAGCTCCTGACCGGCGCCTTCACCACCATCGGCCGCTACTGGAAACAGCTGTTCGGCGTCGCCGCGGTCGCGTACGGCGGGGCGCTGCTGGCGGCCGCCGCGGCCCTCGGCATCGCGTACGCATTGGTCGCCGACCATCTGCCCGGCGTCTTCGACCTGCCGAGGGGACAGAGCCCCAGCTGGGAGGACGGCCGGCCGCTGCTGATCGCCTTCGGCTGCGTCTGGCTGATCGCCATGGTCGGGATGCTGGTCGCGAGCGCCGTCGTCTACGCGGCGTGCCCGGCGGTCCTCCAGGAGGCCGTGCTCGGCCGCCGGACGACCTTCGGCGCGGTCTGGCGCCGGTCCTGGTCACGGATGCCCGCGGTCGTGGGCACGGTCTTCCTCACCACGCTGGTCATCATGGTCCCCATCGCGCTCTTCGTGCTGGCCATGGTCGGCTTCATGATGGCCTTCTTCTCGGCCCTGTCGAACGCGAGCACCGGCTCGGGCTCGGCCGAGATCTCCCCCGGCCTGGCCGTCGCCGCCCTGGTGATCGCCCTGGCGGCCATGCCGCTCGCCACCTGGATCTGGGTGAAGCTCAGCCTGGCCCCCTCGGCCGCCGTCTTCGAGGGCCAGGGCGCGGTCGCCTCGATGCGCCGCTCCAGCCGGCTGGTCCACGGCTCGTGGTGGCGGGTGTTCGGCGCGCTGCTGGTCGCGGGCATCATGGCCGCGGTGGCGAACTGGCTGATCCAGCAGGTCTTCAGCCTGCTCCTCTCGTTCCCCGCCTCGCTCACGGACCCGAACGGCGCGGACTCCCCGGGCGAGGTACTGATCGCCTTCGTCCCGCTCCTCATCGCCGTCGTCATCGGCTCGATGGTGGCGCAGGCCGTCTGCTCGGTCTTCCCGCCGCTCGTCACCGGTCTCGTCTACGTCGACCAGCGCATCCGCAAGGAGAATCTCGCCCCGGTCCTCGCCGAGGCGGCCGGGGGCCCTTCGTTCAGTCGGTGAGGGAGCGCTTCGGGCGCAGCACGCAGAACTCGTTGCCCTCGGGATCGGCGAGGACGACCCAGGTCGCCTCCGGGCCCGCCCCGACATCCACCCGGCGGGCGCCGAGGGCGAGGATCCGCTCGACCTCGGCGTCCCGGTCGTCGGGCGTCAGGTCGAGGTGGAGCCGGTTCTTGACGGTCTTGGACTCGGGCACCCGCAGGAAGCACATCCCGGGCAGGGTGTGCTCGTCGGCGCCGATGACGACCTCGTGCTCGTCCTCGTAGAGCACCTTCCAGTCCAGGACCTGGGCCCAGAACCGGGCCTGACCCGCGAGGTCGTGCGAGTCGACGGTGACGTGGTACATGCGAACGGCCATGATCACCAGTCTGCCTGGTGATCATGGCCGTTCGCGAGGGGATGTGCGATCAGACGTTGAAACCGAGCGCGCGCAGCTGCTCGCGGCCGTCGTCCGTGATCTTGTCCGGACCCCACGGCGGCATCCAGACCCAGTTGATCTTCAGTTCGCTGGCGATGCCGTCGGTGGCGGCCTTTGCCTGGTCCTCGATCACATCGGTCAGCGGACAGGCCGCCGACGTCAGGGTCATGTCCAGCGTGACGACATTGGTGTCGTCGATGTGGATGCCGTAGATCAGACCGAGGTTGACGACGTCGATGCCCAGCTCGGGGTCGACGACGTCGTACAGCGCCTCGCGGATCTCTTCCTCGGAGGCCGGCTTCATCGTGGCCTCGGCGTTCTCGGTCATGCCGACTTCCTCTCCGCGTCGCCCAGAGCCTGGGCCGTCGCGTCCTTCCACGCCATCCAGCTGAGCAGCGCGCACTTCACCCGGGCCGGGTACTTGGAGACACCCGCGAACGCGACCGCGTCCTCCAGGATCTCCTCCATCGCGTCGTCCGGCTCGATCTGGCCCTTGGACTGCATCAGCTCCAGGAACGTGCCCTGGATCTTCTGCGCCTCGGCCAGCTCCTTGCCGACGAGCAATTCGTTCAGGACCGAGGCCGACGCCTGGCTGATCGAGCAGCCCTGACCCTCGTAGCTGACGTCCTCGATGCGCGAGCCGTCGTACTTCACCCGGAGGGTGATCTCGTCGCCGCACGTCGGGTTCACGTGGTGCACCTCGGCGTCGCCGTCCCGAAGACCGCGCCCGTGCGGGTGCTTGTAGTGGTCCAGGATGACGTCCTGGTACATCGAATCGAGCTTCACGAGATCCCCTAGCCGAAGAAGTTCCGTACGTGCTCCAGACCCTCGACCAGGGCGTCGACCTCGGCCGGGGTGGAGTACAGATAGAACGACGCCCGCGTGGTCGCAGGAATTCCGTACCGCAGGCAGACCGGCCGCGCGCAGTGGTGGCCGACCCGGACCGCGATGCCCTGCTCGTCGAGAACCTGGCCCACGTCGTGCGGGTGGATGTCGCCGAGCACGAAGGAGATCGCCGCGCCGCGGTCCTCGGCCGTGGTGGGGCCGATGATCCGCAGGTCCGGAACCTCCTGGAGGCGACGGACGGCGTACTCGGTGATCGCGTGCTCGTGGCGCGCGATGTTCTCCATGCCGATCGCCGACAGGTAGTCCACGGCCGCGCCGAGGCCGACGGCCTGGGCGATCGGGGGCGTACCCGCCTCGAACTTGTGCGGAGCCGGCGCGTACGTCGACGAGTGCATCGAGACGGTCTCGATCATCTCGCCGCCGCCGAGGAACGGAGGCAGGTCCTCGAGGAGCTCCTGCCGTCCCCACAGCACGCCGATGCCGGTCGGGCCGACCATCTTGTGGCCGGTGAAGGCCACGAAGTCGGCCTGCAGCGCCTGCACGTCGAGCACCATGTGCGGGGCCGCCTGCGAGGCGTCGATGCAGACCAGCGCACCGACCTCCTGCGCACGCCGGATGATCGTCTCGACCGGGTTCACCGTGCCCAGCAGGTTCGAGACCAGCGTGAACGAGACGATCTTGGTCTTCTCGGTGATGACCTCTTCGATGTTCGAGAGGTCGAGACGACCGTCGTCGGTGAGACCGAACCACTTCAGCTTCGCGCCGGTGCGCTGCGAGAGCAGCTGCCACGGCACGATGTTGGAGTGGTGCTCCATCTCCGTGATGGCGATCTCGGTCTCGTGGTCCACGCGGTAGGGCTCGTCGGCCCAGCCCAGCATGTTGGCCACGAGGTTGAGCGACTCGGAGGCGTTCTTGGTGAAGATCACCTCGTCGCGGCTCGGCGCGTTGATGAACGCCGCGACCTTGTCACGGGCGCCCTCGTACAGCGCCGTCGCCTCCTCGGCGACCGTGTAGACGCCGCGGTGGACATTGGCGTTGTGGCGCTCGTAGTAGGTGTTGAGCGCGTCGAGCACCTGGCGCGGCTTCTGCGAGGTCGCCGCGGAGTCCAGGTACACGATCTTCTTGCCGTCGTGGACCACGCGATCCAGGAGCGGGAAGTCCTTGCGGATCGCCTCGGTGTCGAGGAGGCCGGAGAGCCCCTGATGGGCAGATGTCACGCGGATGCGCCACCCTTCACGTACTTGTCGTAGCCCTCGGCCTCCAGCTGGTCGGCGAGCTCGGCGCCGCCGGACTCGGCGATGCGGCCGTTCGCGAACACGTGCACGAAGTCGGGCTTGATGTAGCGCAGGATGCGCGTGTAGTGGGTGATCAGCAGGGTGCCGACCTCGCCGGTCTCACGGACGCGGTTGACGCCCTCGGAGACGATGCGGAGCGCGTCGACGTCCAGACCGGAGTCGGTCTCGTCGAGGATCGCGATCTTCGGCTTGAGAAGCTCCAGCTGGAGGATCTCGTGGCGCTTCTTCTCACCGCCGGAGAAGCCCTCGTTGACGTTGCGCTCGGCGAAGGCCGGGTCCATCTGGAGCTTCTCCATGGCCTCCTTGACCTCCTTCACCCAGGTACGCAGCTTGGGGGCCTCGCCGCGGACGGCGGTGGCGGAGGTGCGCAGGAAGTTGGAGACCGAGACACCGGGGACCTCGACCGGGTACTGCATGGCCAGGAAGACGCCGGCGCGGGCGCGCTCGTCGACCGACATCTCCAGGACGTCCTCGCCGTCCAGGGTCACGGTGCCACCGGTGATCGTGTACTTCGGGTGGCCGGCGAGGGAGTACGCCAGGGTCGACTTGCCGGAGCCGTTGGGGCCCATGATGGCGTGGGTCTCGCCCTGCTTCACGGTCAGGTCGACGCCCTTGAGGATCTCACGGGGGCCGTTCTCGGCCTCGACGGAGACGTGCAGGTCGCGGATTTCAAGCGTTGCCATGGGTGACTCAGGACTCCTGGGTGACGGAGACGAGCACATCGTCCCCTTCGATCTTTACGGGGTATACGGGGACGGGGCGCGTCGCGGGAAGGCCGGACGGCTTGCCGGTGCGGAGGTCGAAGCTGGAGCCGTGCAGCCAGCACTCGATGGAGCAGTCCTCGACCTCGCCCTCCGAGAGGGAGACGTTGGCGTGCGAGCAGATGTCGTTGATCGCGAACACCTCGCCCTCGGTGTGCACGACCGACACCGGCGTGCCGTCGACCTCGACCCGCTTCGGGGTGTCGGTCTCCAGCTCGCTCAGCGCGCAGACTCGGACGAAGGCCATCAGACGGATGCCTCCAGCTCGGCCTCGATCTTGGCGATGAGGCGCTCCTGGACGTCCGGCAGACCGATCTGCTGGACCAGCTCGGCGAAGAAGCCGCGGACGACGAGGCGGCGGGCCTCGGCCTCCGGGATGCCGCGGGACATCAGGTAGAAGAGCTGCTCGTCGTCGAAGCGGCCGGTGGCCGAGGCGTGACCGGCGCCGGCGATCTCGCCGGTCTCGATCTCCAGGTTCGGCACGGAGTCGACACGGGCGCCGTCCGTCAGGACCAGGTTCCGGTTGAGCTCGTAGGTGTCGGTGCCCTCGGCCTTGGCCTCGATGAGGACGTCGCCGATCCACACGGCATGCGCGTCCTGGCCCTGCAGCGCGCCCTTGTAGGCCACGTTGGACTTGCAGTGCGGGACGTTGTGGGTGACCAGGAGGCGGTGCTCCTGGTGCTGCCCGGCGTCGGTGAAGTAGAGGCCGAAGAGCTCGGCCTCGCCGCCGGGGGCGGCGTAGGTGACGCGAGGGTGGATGCGGACCACGTCGCCGCCGAAGGTCACGACCACCGACTTGAAGGAGGCGTCACGGCCGACCAGCGCGTTGTGCTGGGCGATGTGGACGGCCTTCTCGTCCCAGTCCTGGACGGAGACGACGGTGAGCTTGGCACCGTCGCCGAGCACGTAGTCGACGTTGGCGGCGAGCACCGCGTCACCGGTGTGGTCGATGACGACGACGGCCTCGGCGAAGGCACCGAGCTCGATCACCTGGTGGCCGAAGGCGACGCCGCCCTCGCCGTGGACGGCGATCCGGATCGGCTCGGCGAGGACGGCCTCCTTGGCGACGGTGACGACCGAGGCCTTCTCGAAGGAGGAGTACGCCTGGGCCGCGACGCGGTCGACGGGCGTGCCGGCCTTGCCGAGCCGCGCGTCGTCACGACCGACGGCCTCGACGGTGACGCCCTCGGGGGCCTCGATCTCGACCTTGACGCCCTCGCCGGTCGCGATCGCGGTGCCGTCGTGCAGACCGCGCAGCCGCTCCAGCGGCGTGAACCGCCACTCCTCCTCGCGACCGTGCGGGACGGGGAAGTCCGCGACGTCGAAGGACGGGGGCGCGCTCATGCGCGTGGCGACGGTGGACTCGGCGGCCACCGCGATCGAGCCGGCGGTGGTGGAGCCCGCCGGGATGTTCTGAGCCTCAGCCATGGCTGTCGTCTTGCTCTCTTCCTGCCTCGTCGTGCTTGCCCGCCTGGGCGGGCGGCCGCCGTGGGCGGTGCCTGGGGCACCGTCCGCGGCCGCGCCGCCCGACGGCGTGCTCGCGGGGCTCAGCGGCTGAGCCCGGGGGTCGTCGTTTGCCGGTCCGTGTCCGGACGGGTCGTCCGGGAGGGCCGATCCGGCCGGGACGCGCCCGGCCGGTCCGCGGGGCGCCTTAGCCCACCGCGCCTTCCATCTGCAGCTCGATCAGCCGGTTGAGCTCGAGGGCGTACTCCATCGGCAGCTCCTTGGCGATCGGCTCGACGAAGCCGCGCACGATCATCGCCATGGCCTCGAACTCGGTCATGCCGCGGCTCATCAGGTAGAAGAGCTGGTCCTCGGAGACCTTGGAGACGGTGGCCTCGTGGCCCATGGAGACGTCGTCCTCGCGGACGTCCACGTAGGGGTACGTGTCCGAGCGGGAGATCGTGTCGACGAGCAGCGCGTCGCAGAGCACGTTCGACTTGGCGCCCGGGGCACCCTCGCCGATCTCGATGAGACCGCGGTAGGAGGTGCGGCCGCCGCCTCGCGCCACCGACTTGGAGACGATGTTGGAGGAGGTGTTCGGGGCCATGTGGACCATCTTGGCGCCGGCGTCCTGGTGCTGGCCCTCGCCCGCGAAGGCGATGGACAGGGTCTCGCCCTTGGCGTGCTCGCCCATCAGGTAGACGGCCGGGTACTTCATGGTGACCTTGGAGCCGATGTTGCCGTCGACCCACTCCATGGTCGCGCCCTCGTAGGCCACGGCGCGCTTGGTGACCAGGTTGTAGACGTTGTTCGACCAGTTCTGGATCGTCGTGTAGCGGCAGCGGCCGCCCTTCTTCACGATGATCTCGACGACCGCGGAGTGCAGCGAGTCGGAGGAGTAGATCGGGGCGGTGCAGCCCTCGACGTAGTGGACGTAGGCGTCCTCGTCGACGATGATCAGCGTCCGCTCGAACTGGCCCATGTTCTCCGTGTTGATACGGAAGTATGCCTGCAGCGGGATCTCGACGTGCACGCCCTTCGGCACGTAGATGAACGATCCGCCGGACCAGACGGCCGTGTTCAGCGAGGCGAACTTGTTGTCGCCGACCGGGATGACCGTGCCGAAGTACTCGCGGAAGAGCTCCTCGTGCTCCTTCAGCGCGGTGTCGGTGTCGACGAAGATGACGCCCTGCTCCTCCAGGTCCTCACGGATCTGGTGGTAGACGACCTCGGACTCGTACTGGGCCGCGACACCGGCGACGAGGCGCTGCTTCTCCGCCTCGGGGATGCCGAGCTTGTCGTAGGTGTTCTTGATGTCCTCCGGCAGGTCCTCCCAGGAAGCGGCCTGCTTCTCGGTGGAGCGCACGAAGTACTTGATGTTGTCGAAGTCGATGCCCGACAGGTCGGAGCCCCAGCTCGGCATGGGCTTCTTGTCGAAGAGGCGCAGACCCTTGAGCCGCAGCTTCAGCATCCACTCGGGCTCGTTCTTCTTCGCGGAGATGTCGCGGACGACGTCCTCGTTCAGACCGCGCTTCGCGGTGGCACCGGCGGCGTCGGAGTCGGCCCAGCCGTACTCGTACCGACCCAGGCCCTCGAGCTCGGGGTGGCTGATCTCGGTGGTCATGCGGGGTTCCTCCCGGCCGTGCTTGCGGATGCTTCTGATGGGGTGGTCTGTGGGGCGCTGTGCGGGATGAACGTCGTGCAGACGCCGTCACCATGCGCGATGGTGGCGAGACGCTGGACGTGCGTTCCCAGGAGGCGGGAGAAGATCTCCGTCTCCGCCTCGCACAGCTGGGGGTACTGCTCGGCGACATGGGCGACCGGGCAGTGGTGCTGGCAGAGCTGCTCGCCGACCGGCGCGTTCCGCGCAGTGGCAGCGTACCCGTCCGCGCTCAGCGCCTTGGCAAGCGCCTCGGTGCGCTGGTCGGGATCGGCCGCCTCGACGGCCTCGCGGTACGCCTCCGCCTGGTGCTCGAGACGGTCGCGGGCGAAGGCCGCGACGGCGGCCTCTCCTCCGGCGTTCTTCTCGATCCAGCGCAGGGCGTCGACGGCGAGCGAGTCGTACGACTGGTCGAAGGCGTCCCTGCCGCAGTCGGTGAGCGCGAAGACCTTGGCGGGGCGACCGCGGGTGCGGGCGCCGTACACGCGCTTCTCGCGGGCCTCGACGACATTGTCGGCGACGAGGGAGTCGAGATGGCGGCGCACGGCCGCCTGGGTGAGGCGGAGGCGCTGCGCGAGGTCGGACACCGTCGACGGACCGTGGTCCAGGATGGACCGCGCGACCCGGTTGCGTGTGGAGCGCTCACCGGTCGCGAGTTCCTCCACCGGAGCCGCGTCGACGTTTTTCACAACGCCATTGTTGCGTAATTCCTTCGAGAGTGACAAGCGCCGTCCGGGCGGACGACGGTGCCGTGCATCACTCAGGTAAGGCTTACCTGACCTGCGGGAATGATCATTCGTAGGACGAATAGGAGCGGGATCGGGGCCCCGCGCCGGACCCACCCCGACGACCTCTCTAGACTTCCCGCCATGCGAAACGAGTCCGTCGTCCAGGTCCGCGGCCTGGTCAAGCGGTACGGGACGAAGACCGCCGTCGACGGCCTCGACCTCGACGTCCGGGCCGGCACCGTGACCGCCGTCCTCGGCCCCAACGGCGCCGGGAAGACCACCACGATCGAGACCTGCGAGGGCTACCGGAAGGCCGACGCGGGCACCGTCCGCGTCCTCGGTCTCGACCCGGTCGCCGACGCGGGCCTGCTGCGACCCCGGATCGGCGTGATGCTCCAGTCGGGTGGCGTCTACTCCGGCGCCCGCGCCGAGGAGATGCTCCGCCACATGGCGAAGCTGCACGCCCACCCGCTGGACGTGGACGCGCTGATCGAGCGCCTCGGGCTCGGTTCCTGCGGCCGGACCACCTACCGCCGGCTCTCCGGCGGCCAGCAGCAGCGTCTCGCGCTCGCCATGGCCGTCGTCGGCCGCCCCGAACTGGTCTTCCTCGACGAGCCGACCGCCGGACTCGACCCGCAGGCCCGCCACGCCACCTGGGACCTCGTCCGCGAGCTGCGCTCCGACGGCGCCACCGTCGTCCTCACCACGCACTTCATGAACGAGGCCGAGGAGCTCGCGGACGACGTCGCCATCATCGACGGCGGCCGGGTCGCCGCCCAGGGCAGCCCCGAACAGCTGTGCCGCGGCGGCGCCGAGAACACCCTGCGCTTCACCGGCCGCCCCGGGCTCGACCTCGGCTCGCTGCTCAAGGCCCTTCCGGACGGCACGGCGGCCGCGGAGCTCACCCCGGGCGCGTACCGGATCAGCGGCGAGGTGGACCCGCAGCTGCTCGCCACCGTCACCAGCTGGTGCGCCCAGCACGGCGTGATGCCGGACGGCATCTCGGTGGAGCGCCACACCCTCGAAGACGTCTTTCTCGAGCTGACGGGCAAGGAGCTGCGGTCGTGATGCGCCTCGACACCAAGATCTGCCGGGGGTCCGGGGGTTGTCCCCCGGGCAAGCACAGCCTCGAGCTGACGGGCAAGGAGCTGCGGTCATGAGCGGCGGTACGCATGCGGGAACCTACTCCCCGAAGCCCGGAGCCGCCCCTGTCGGCCGGATGATCGCGGCGCAGACCGTCCTGGAGACGAGGATGCTGCTGCGCAACGGCGAGCAGCTGCTGCTGACGGTCATCATCCCGTCGCTGCTCCTCGTCCTGTTCTCCACCGTCGACATCGTCGACACGGGGACGGGCGAGGCCGTCGACTTCCTCGCCCCCGGCGTCCTCGCGCTGGCCGTGATGTCCACCGCCTTCACCGGCCAGGCCATCGCGACCGGCTTCGAGCGCCGCTACGGGGTGCTCAAGCGGCTCGGTGCCTCCCCGCTGCCCCGCTGGGCGCTGATGACCGCCAAGACGCTCTCCGTCCTGGTCACCGAGGTGCTCCAGGTCGCGCTCCTCACCGGGATCGCGCTGGGGCTCGGCTGGTCGCCCCAGGGAGACCCGTTCTCCGTCCTGCTGCTGCTCGTCCTCGGCACGGCCGCCTTCTCGGGCCTCGGCCTGCTGATGGCCGGCACGCTGCGGGCGGAGGCGACGCTGGCCGCCGCGAACCTGGTCTTCCTGCTCCTCCTGGTCGGCGGCGGGGTGATCGTGCCGCTGGACAGGTTCCCCGACGCGGCCCGCGCGGTGCTGGAGCTGCTGCCGATCTCCGCGCTCTCGGACGGGCTGCGGGACGTGCTCCAGGGCGGCGCCGCGATGCCGTGGGGACAGGCGCTGGTCCTGGCCGTCTGGGCGGTGCTCGGGCTCGGGGCGGCGGCGAAGTTCTTCCGCTGGGAGTAGCGGCGGTGTCACGTTCCGGGGTGACTTCACCCGTAACGCACCCCTCGTGAAAGCGTGCACAAGCCCGGGCCTACGATAGGGCCCGTGCTGACCCCCCTCGCCCTCATCGCCAGGCGCTGGACCCCGTCCCCCCGGACGCTCCGGCGCGCCGCGCTCTCCGCCGTCGTGATGAGCGTGCTCATCATCGTCACCGGAGGCGCGGTCCGGCTGACCGGCTCCGGTCTCGGCTGCGACACCTGGCCCAAGTGCACGGACGACAGCCTCATCGTGACGCCCGAGCAGGGCTACCGCGGGGCGATCGAGTTCGGCAACCGGATGCTGACGTACGTCCTGTCGGCCGCCGTCGGCTGGGCGATCATCGCCGCGCGGTCCACCAAGCCGTGGCGCCGCGGTCTGACCCGGCTCGGCTGGCTGCAGTTCTGGATCGTGGCGAGCAACGCGGTGCTCGGCGGCATCACCGTATGGATGGGCCTCAACCCGTGGACGGTCGCCGGCCACTTCATCGCCGCCAACGCGCTCCTCACCGTCGCGGTGATCACCTGGCAGCGTACGGGCGAGGGCGACACCGCTCCCCGGCCGCGCGTCCCCGGTCCGGTGCGCAAGCTGTCCTGGGCCGTCGTCGCCACCTCGGCGCTGCTGATCGTCCTCGGCACCGGAGTCACCGGCTCGGGCAAGCACGCGGGTGACAGCAGCGACGTACCGCGGATGCCGTGGGACTGGACCGCGGCCGCCCACCTCCACGCCATCGCCGCATGGGTCGTCTGCGCGCTGGCGCTCGCCATGTGGCTGGTGCTGCGGGTCGTGGACGCTCCCGACGACACCCGGGCCCGCGCCCGCGACCTGCTCATCGTGCTGCTCGCGCAGGGCGGCATCGGCTACGTCCAGTACTTCACCGGGGTCCCCGAGCTCCTGGTCGGGGTGCACATGCTCGGCTCCGCGCTGATGTGGATCGCCGTCCTGCGCCTCGCCCTGAGCATGCGCGAGCGCCCGCTGTCGCACCCGGAGATCCCCGCCCAGGCCGACTCCGCGCTGGCGACGGCGTAGGGGGTGCGCGGACGGATCCGCGCGATATCCGAAATCGGGCACGCGCTCAGATGAGCTGATAAACCCGCTGGGCATTGCCCGCCGCGATCATCGTGGCGACCCGCTGCGCGTCGTTGAGCGACCATGCCCCGTCGCCCACCCACTCGCCGAGGACCCGGCTCATCGCGCCGCGGAAGACGCCTGCCGCGACGACGTGCAGCTCCGGGAGGGCGTGGGCGCCGCTGGAGAAGAGCAGCTTGCCGAAGGGGGCCAGCTCCAGCAGTTCGGCGAGGACCGCCGCGGCGCGCGCCCCCGTCCGGCCGAGGACGGAGCCGAGGTCGGCGTACACATGCGGGAAGACGGCCGTCAGCTCGGCCGTCCGCCGGTGGTACGGGTATCCGTGCAGCAGTACGAGGTCGGTGCCGAGCCCGCTGGTCGCGGCGGCGAAGCCGGCCAGACCGTCCGGGTCCTCGGTCCCCACGTGCAGCTGGAGCGGCCGCCCCGAGGCGACGGCGATCCAGAGGAGATGGCGCAGCAGGACGGGGTCGGTGAGCCGACCGCCGACCGCGCGCCCGGCCAGCCAGCGGCCCGCGGCTCCGCGCACCTCGCCCGGGCCGGGGGGTTCGGGCGCGTGGGCGAGCCCCCGGGACACCTGCGCCACGGAGGTGAAGGCGACGGCGGTGGCCGCGGCGGCGTGGACCGCCTCCGCGAGGTTGGCGAGGAACGCCTCGGCCGTCCCCGAGGTGTCGGCCACCTGCTCGGCGAGCAGCTCCAGCCGGACGATCTCGTGGGCGTCGGCGTCCCCGGCGGAGGCGATCTCGGCGGGGCCCGTCAGATCACCGGGCAGTCCGGTGTCCACCAGGTAGGTGGAGATCCCGGAGGCCCGGAGCAGCCTGCGTCCCGACTCCAGGACGCCCAGCTCCCGTCGGCGGGCGAGATAGCGGGCCGGTGGGCAGTGCGGTTCCAGACCGAGCAGCGGTGGGCACCAGCGGCGTACCGCGAAGCCGGTCTGGGTGTCGAAGAAGGTGGTGCCGGGCGCGGGCGGCGCGCCGGTACTGCCGAGGTGTGCCTCGAAGGTGCCGAGGCCGAGCTCCTTGCGGAGCACCCCGTGGCAGTACTGGTCCACCAGGCTCGGGGTCTCGATCATTCGGGGGGCTCCCTGCGTGGACGTGCTTCCACCCGTCCTAACGGGTGAGCCCCACCCGAGGTTGTCCTCTCAGCCGTTCGACGGGCCGCCGATCTGGATACCCGCCATCCGGGTCCACTCGTACGGGCCGGTCACGACCTTGGCGGCGAACTCGCCGTCGAACTCGTCGTGGAGGGTCAGCCCGGCCTTCTCGGCGGCCTGCTGGGCGACGGGGAGGGTCGGGGCCACCAGGTCGCCCCAGCCGCCGTCCTCGCCGACCAGGACGATGCGGGTGCCCATCTGGCCGATGTAGGCGAGCTGCCCCTCGGCGCCGCCGTGCTTCTTGGAGAACGCCCGGATCTGCTTGGCGAGCTTGGCCGCCTTGCGCTCCACCTTGGTGTCCGCCTGCTTGGTGTCTGCCATGGCAAGGATGCTACTGACAGGTAGATCGACTGGCGACGGCCGGGGTACGTGGTCTTGCCCACGTATCCCGGCCGTTGATCAGGGTCCGAGGAACTACCTCAGGAAGGGGTCGACCGCGACGGCCACGAAGAGCAGCGACACATAGGTGATCGACCAGTGGAAGAGGCGCATCTCCTTGAGCTTCGCGCCGGTCGCGCCGTTCTTGGCGCGGTTGAGCAGCGCGTGCGCCTCCCAGAGCCACCAGCCGCCGGTGAGCAGCGCCACGGCGGTGTAGAACCAGCCGGTGTAGCCCAGCGGGGTCAGCAGCAGCGAGACGGCGACCATCACCCAGCTGTACGCGACGATCTGCTTCGCGACGATCTTGTTGGAGGCGATGACCGGCAGCATGGGGACGCCGGCGCGGGCGTAGTCGTCCTTCACCTTCATCGACAGCGGCCAGTAGTGCGGCGGCGTCCAGAAGAAGATGACCATGAAGAGGATGACCGCGGCCCAGGACATCGAGTTGGTGACGGCCGACCAGCCGATCAGCACGGGCAGACAGCCCGCGATGCCGCCCCAGACGATGTTCTGCGCGGTCCGCCGCTTGAGGATCATCGTGTAGACCACGACGTAGAAGAGGAGCGCGCCGAGCGAGAGGGCGGCGGAGAGCCAGTTGACGAGGAGGCCGAACCACAGCGTCGAGACCACGGCGAGGGTGAGGCCGAAGACCAGCCCCTCACGCGGGGTGAGGACGCCGGTCACCAGCGGACGCTGGGAGGTGCGGTCCATCAGCGCGTCGATGTCGCGGTCGATGTACATGTTCAGCGCGTTGGCGCCGCCCGCCGACAGGTATCCGCCGAAACAGGTGGCGAGTACCAGCCACATGTTCGGCACGCCCTGCTCGGCGAGGAACATCACCGGAACGGTGGTGATGAGCAGCAGCTCGATGATCCGCGGCTTGGTCAGCGCCACGTATGCCTTGACGCGGGCCCCGAACGGCCGATGGCCCCCCGGGCTGGGAGTCAAGACGACCCCTGCGGGTCGGGACTCGACGGCCGTCACGCACACCCCTGACAGAGAAATCCCAGCAAGCTCCCCGGATGAAGACGGGGTGAAGACTTGCGCGTACCACGCCACTCTAGACGTTGCCCATACGCCGATCTTCGCGGGGGTGGGGTCGTGTTGAGAGGGCTTGTCGCACGGCTCGGACGCCGCTCGGGAGGCGAAGTGACACAGTGACCGGCACTCTTGCTGTATCTGCTCATATGAGGCTCACGCACTCGAAAGGATGGGCGTGTTGTCGGGGGTAGGCTCGACACCGCCGGTACACCCTCAGTCACCGGCTTTCCAGTACATGTGGAGAGGAGCCCTGACTCAGGGTGAGCACTAAGCCGACCACCACAGACCTCGAGTGGACCGAATTGGACCAGCGGGCCGTTGACACCGCCCGCATCCTGGCCGCGGACGCCGTACAGAAGGTCGGCAACGGCCATCCCGGTACGGCCATGAGCCTGGCGCCCGCCGCGTACACCCTCTTCCAGAAGGTCATGCGGCACGACCCGGCCGAGCCGGACTGGGTGGGGCGCGACCGTTTCGTGCTCTCGGCCGGCCACTCGTCCCTCACGCTCTACACCCAGCTGTACCTGGGTGGCTTCGGGCTCGAGCTGGACGACCTGAAGGCCTTCCGCACCTGGGGCTCGAAGACCCCGGGCCACCCGGAGTACGGGCACACCGCGGGCGTGGAGACCACGACCGGCCCGCTGGGCCAGGGTGTCGCCAACGCCGTGGGCATGGCGATGGCCGCCCGCTACGAGCGCGGCCTGTTCGACCCGGAGGCGGCCCCCGGCACCTCCCCGTTCGACCACAACGTCTACGTGATCGCCGGTGACGGCTGCCTCCAGGAGGGCATCTCCGCCGAGGCGTCCTCGCTTGCCGGTCACCAGAAGCTCGGCAACCTGATCCTGCTGTGGGACGACAACCACATCTCGATCGAGGGCGACACCGAGACCGCCGTGTCCGAGGACACGATGAAGCGGTACGAGGCGTACGGCTGGCACGTCCAGCGCGTCGAGCCGCAGGCCAACGGCGACCTGGACCCGGCCGCCCTGTTCGCGGCGGTCAAGGCCGCCGAGGCCGAGACCGAGCGTCCGTCGTTCATCGCGATGCGCTCGATCATCGCCTGGCCCGCCCCGAACGCCCAGAACACCGAGGCCGCGCACGGCTCGGCGCTGGGTGACGAGGAGATCGCGGCCACCAAGCGTGTCCTCGGCTTCGACCCGGAGCAGACCTTCGAGGTCACCGACGAGGTCATCGGCCACACGCGCGCCCTCGGCGACCGCGGCCGCGAGGCCCGGGCCGCGTGGGAGAAGTCGCTCGCCGAGTGGCGTACGGCCAACCCGGAGCGCGCCGCCGAGTTCGACCGCATCCAGGCCAACGAGCTGCCCGAGGGCTGGGAGTCGAAGCTCCCCGTGTTCGAGGCGGGCAAGGGCATCGCCACCCGCGCGGCGTCCGGCAAGGTCCTGCAGTCCCTCGGCGCGGTCATCCCGGAGCTGTGGGGCGGCTCGGCCGACCTCGCCGGCTCGAACAACACGACGATCGACAAGACCTCGTCGTTCCTGCCCGAGGGCAACCCGCTGCCGGAGGCCGACAAGTACGGCCGCACGATCCACTTCGGCATCCGCGAGCACTCCATGGCCGCGGAGATGAACGGCATCGCGCTGCACGGCAACACCCGCGTCTACGGCGGCACCTTCCTGGTGTTCTCCGACTACATGCGCAACGCGGTCCGGCTGTCGGCCCTGATGCACCTGCCGGTGACGTACGTCTGGACCCACGACTCGATCGGTCTGGGCGAGGACGGTCCGACCCACCAGCCGGTGGAGCACCTGGCGTCGCTGCGCGCGATCCCCGGTCTGAACGTCGTCCGCCCGGCGGACGCCAACGAGACCTCCATCGCCTGGCGCGAGATCGTCCGGCGTCACACCCGCGAGTTCGGGAAGGGCGCCCCGCACGGTCTCGCCCTGACCCGACAGGGTGTGCCGACGTACGACTGGAACGAGGACGCCGCCAAGGGCGGCTACGTGCTCGCGGAGGCCGAGGGCGGCGACGCCCAGGTCGTGCTGATCGGCACGGGCTCCGAGGTGCACCTGGCCGTCGAGGCCCGCGAGCAGCTCCAGGCCGCCGGTGTCCCGACCCGCGTGGTCTCGATGCCGTCCGTCGAGTGGTTCGAGGAGCAGGACCAGGCGTACCAGGACTCCGTCCTCCCGCCGTCGGTGAAGGCGCGCGTCGCGGTCGAGGCCGGCATCGGTCTGACCTGGCACAAGTACGTCGGCGACGCCGGCCGGATCGTCTCGCTGGAGCACTTCGGCGCCTCGGCCGACGCGAAGGTCCTCTTCCGCGAGTTCGGTTTCACGCCGGAGGCCGTCGCCGCCGCCGCGCGGGAATCTCTCGCGGACACCTCGCGCTGACGCCCTTAGACACGACTTTTGGAGAACCTCTCATGACAGACGCTCTCAAGCGCCTCTCCGACGAAGGCGTCGCGATCTGGCTGGACGACCTCTCGCGTCAGCGGATCACGTCCGGAAACCTGGCCGAGCTGATCGACCAGCAGCACGTGGTCGGTGTCACCACCAACCCGTCCATCTTCCAGAAGGCGATCTCGGAGGGCCACGGTTACGACCAGCAGCTCGCCGACCTCGCCGCCCGGAAGGTCACCGTGGACGAGGCCATCCGCATGATCACGACGGCGGACGTGAGGGACGCCGCCGACATCCTGCGCCCCGTCTTCGACGCGACCGACGGCCAGGACGGCCGGGTCTCCATCGAGGTGGACCCCCGTCTGGCCCACAACACGGCGGCGACCATCGCCGAGGCCAAGCAGCTGGCCTGGCTGGTGGACCGCCCCAACACCCTCATCAAGATCCCGGCCACCAAGGCGGGTCTGCCGGCGATCACCGAGGTCATCGGCCTCGGCATCAGCGTCAACGTGACGCTGATCTTCTCGCTGGAGCGCTACCGCGCGGTCATGGACGCCTACCTGGCCGGTCTGGAGAAGGCCAAGGAGCGCGGCCTGGACATCTCCCTGATCCACTCGGTGGCGTCCTTCTTCGTCTCCCGGGTGGACTCGGAGATCGACAAGCGCCTGACCGCCCTCGGCACGGACGAGGCCAAGGCGCTCAAGGGCAAGGCCGCCCTGGCCAACGCCCGTCTGGCCTACGAGGCGTACGAGGAGGTCTTCTCCTCCGAGCGCTGGGCCGCGCTCGACAAGGCGCAGGCCAACAAGCAGCGTCCGCTGTGGGCCTCGACCGGCGTGAAGGACCCGGCGTACAAGGACACCCTGTACGTCGTGGACCTGGTCGCGCCCGGCACGGTCAACACCATGCCGGAGGCCACCCTGGACGCCACGGCCGACCACGGCGAGGTCTCCGGTGACACCGTGCGCGGCACCTACGAGCAGTCCCGCGCCGAACTGGACGCCGTCGAGAAGCTCGGCATCTCGTACGACGACGTCGTGCAGCTGCTCGAGGACGAGGGCGTCGAGAAGTTCGAGGCGTCCTGGAACGACCTGCTCAAGTCGACCGAGGCGGAGCTTGAGCGCCTCGCACCTTCGGAGGCGTAACCACCTTGAGCGCAGTCCACGGAGCCAACCCGCTCCGTGACGCCGCAGACCGACGGCTCCCGCGTATCGCGGGGCCGTCGGGTCTGGTGATCTTCGGCGTCACGGGCGATTTGTCCCGGAAAAAGCTGATGCCTGCCGTCTACGACCTGGCCAACCGCGGCCTGCTGCCGCCGGGCTTCTCGCTCATCGGCTTCGCCCGCCGCGAGTGGCAGGACGAGGACTTCGCGCAGGAGGTCTACGAGGCCGTCAAGCAGCACGCCCGCACGCCGTTCCGCGAGGAGGTGTGGCAGCAGCTGATCCAGGGGATGCGTTTCGTCCAGGGCGACTTCGACGACGACGACGCCTTCGACCAGCTGAAGACCACCATCGAGGAGCTGGACAAGGCCCAGGGCACGGGCGGCAACTTCGCCTTCTACCTCTCCGTACCGCCGAAGTTCTTCGAACTGGTCGTCCAGCAGCTGAAGAAGCACGGCCTGGCCGAGCAGAAGAACGGCTCCTGGCGCCGGGCCGTCATCGAGAAGCCCTTCGGCCACGACCTGGTCTCCGCCAAGGAGCTCAACGAGGTCGTCCACGAGGTCTTCCCGCCCGACGCGGTCTTCCGGATCGACCACTACCTGGGCAAGGAGACGGTCCAGAACATCCTGGCCCTCCGCTTCGCCAACACCCTCTTCGAGCCGATCTGGAACCGGTCGTACGTCGACCACGTACAGATCACCATGGCCGAGGACATCGGCATCGGCGGCCGCGCCGGGTACTACGACGGCATCGGCGCCGCCCGTGACGTCATCCAGAACCACCTCCTCCAGCTGCTCGCGCTCACCGCGATGGAGGAGCCCGCCTCCTTCGACGCGGACGCGCTCGCGGCCGAGAAGACCAAGGTGCTCGGCGCGGTGAAGCTGCCGAAGGACCTGGGCGCCTCGACCGTGCGCGGCCAGTACGCGCCGGGATGGCAGGGCGGCGCGAAGGCCGTCGGCTATCTGCAGGAGGACGGGATCGACCCCAAGTCGAAGACCGACACCTACGCGGCCATCAAGCTGGAGATCGACAACCGCCGCTGGGCGGGCGTCCCCTTCTATCTCCGTACCGGCAAGCGGCTCGGCCGCCGCGTCACCGAGATCGCCGTGGTCTTCCAGCGCGCGCCCCACTCCCCGTTCGACAAGACGGCGACCGAGGAGCTGGGCCAGAACGCCCTGGTCATCCGCGTCCAGCCGGACGAGGGCGTGACGATGCGCTTCGGCTCCAAGGTGCCGGGCACCTCGATGGAGGTCCGGGACGTGTCGATGGACTTCGCCTACGGCGAGTCCTTCACGGAGTCCAGTCCCGAGGCGTACGAGCGGCTCATCCTCGACGTCCTCCTCGGCGACTCGAACCTCTTCCCGCGCGTCGAGGAGGTCGAGCTGTCCTGGAAGATCCTCGACCCGATCGAGCAGTACTGGGACAAGCACGGCAAGCCGGCGCAGTACCAGTCCGGGACCTGGGGTCCGGTCGAGGCGGACGACATGCTCGCACGAGACGGACGGAGCTGGCGCCGGCCATGAAGACCGACCTGACGGACACCACGTCCAGCAAGATCAACAAGGCGCTGGTGCTCGGGCGGCGGGCCATCGGCACGCCGGCCGTCGGCATGGTGCTCACCCTCGTCATCGTCACCGACGAGGAGAACGCCTACGACGCGCTCAAGGCGGCCAACGACGCGTCCCGCGAGCACCCCTCGCGGACGCTGGTGGTCATCAAGCGGGTCTCGCGTTCACCGCGCGACCGCGCCAAGGCACGGCTCGACGCCGAGGTCCGCCTCGGCGCCGACGCCAGCACCGGCGAGACGGTGGTCCTCCGGCTGTACGGCGAGGTCGTCGACCACGCCCAGTCGGTGGTCCTGCCGCTGCTGCTGCCGGACGCGCCCGTCGTCGTCTGGTGGCCGGTCAACGCTCCGGCCGACCCGGCGAAGGACCCGCTGGGCGCGCTCGCCCAGCGCCGGGTGACCGACACCTACGCGTCGGAGCAGCCGATCCACGAGCTGACCGGACGCGCGGACAACTACACGCCGGGCGACACCGATCTGGCGTGGACCCGGATCACCCCGTGGCGTTCGATGCTGGCCGCCGCGCTCGACCAGGTCGTGTGCGAGGTCACCTCCGCCGAGGTGGAGGGCGAGGAGTTCAACCCGAGCGTCGAGCTGCTCGCCATGTGGCTGGCGGACCGGCTGAAGGTGCCGGTCCGGCGCGGCCGGTCGGCGGGTCCCGGACTCACCTCCGTACGGATGGAGTCCACCTGCGGGCCGATCGTCCTCGACCGGCCCGACGGTTCGCTGGCGACGCTCTCCATCCAGGGACAGCCGGACCGTGCCGTGGCGCTCAAGCGCCGCGAGACGGCCGAGCTGATCGCGGAGGAGCTCCGCCGGCTCGACCCCGACGACACCTACGCCTCCGCGCTGAAGTACGGCCTGGAGCGGCTGGACGAGGAGGCGGCGACCACCGCTCCCGCGCCGGTGGAGGACGCGCCCGAGGCCAAGGAGGCCGAGGCCGCTGCTCCGGCTCCCGCGAAGAAGGCGTCGGCCAGGAAGGCGGCGGCCAAGTGAGCGCCCCTCAGCTCGTCGTCCACCGTGACAAGGAGCTGATGGCCCAGGCTGCGGCGGCCCGGCTGATCACGCGGATCGTGGACGCGCAGACCGCGCGCGGCTCGGCCTCCGTGGTCCTCACCGGCGGTCGCAACGGCAACGGGCTTCTGGCGGCGCTCAGTTCGGCCCCGGCGCGGGACGCGATCGACTGGTCGCGGCTCGACCTGTGGTGGGGCGACGAGCGCTACCTGCCCGACGGCGACCCGGAGCGCAACGTGACCCAGGCCCGCGAGGCGCTGCTCGACAGCGTCCCGCTGGATCCGGCCCGGGTGCATGCGATGCCGGCGTCGGACGGATCGTTCGGCAGCGATGTCGAAGCCGCGGCCGCCTCGTACGCGGCCGAACTGGCCGCGGCCGCGGGGCCGGAGGACCATGCCTCGGTGCCGAGTTTCGACGTGCTGATGCTGGGGGTCGGGCCCGACACCCATGTCGCCTCGCTGTTCCCCGAGCTCCCGGCGGTCCGCGAGACCGAGCGGACGGTGGTGGGTGTGCACGGCGCGCCGAAGCCGCCGTCGACCCGGATCTCGCTGACGCTGCCGGCGATCCGTGCCGCGCGCGAGGTGTGGCTGCTGGCGGCGGGCGAGGACAAGGCGATGGCCGCGGCGATCGCGCTGTCCGGCGCGGGCGAGGTGCAGGCCCCGGCGGCGGGCGCCTACGGTCGCTCGCGCACGCTGTGGCTGCTCGACGCGGCGGCGGCCTCGGAGCTGCCGCGGGATCTCTATCCGCCGGCCTCGGCCTGACGGTCGGTCGCCCGGGCCCGGTTCACCCCACGGTGGACCGGGCCCTCGGCGTTTCCCGGACGGGTTCGAGGAAGGGGGCGAGCAGGTCGGGCACCGCCTCGGCGGCGAAGGCCAGGCCCTCGCTCCGGTCGGCGTCGTAGATGTCGTACGCGCCCGAGCCCGCCGCGGTCGTCGCGGTCAGGGTCAGCACCCCGGCCCGGCGCTGGAAGTACGACTGCTTGACGGTCCATCCGATGACTCCGCCGCACTGGAGGGCGACGGTCGTCCTGCGGACCGTGCCGGAACGGGCCACCAGATAGCCGCCCGTGATGCCGTGCCCGAGGTTGCGGTAGGCATCGAGCGCGAGCAGCACGGCGAGCGGGGTCAGCACGAGGGCGCAGGCGGCCGCGACGTACAGCAGGACGGGGGTGAGCAGGGCTCCGAGGAGGGCGAGGACCGCTGCCGGGAGGAGCGCGCCCGTGAGGGCCCAGCGAAGGCGCCGGGTGCGGGCGGCACGGGGGTGGGCGGTGAGCGGGGCGCCGGTCGGGGGCTCGGGCTCCCGCAGCACCTGGGCGGCGACCCGGTCGGCGACGGCGCGGGGCGCCGCCGGGAGCAGGGTCTTGTGGTCGGCGTGCTCGTCCTCCTCCTTCTCGACGAGGCCGGTGGCGACGGCGTCGACGCGGGCGGCCCGGCACATCCGTACGCCCAGCGGCTCGACCAGTTCGACGCCCCGCAGCCGGCGTTCCTCCAGGGAGATCGAGCGGGCGGTCAGGAGTCCGCGGCGGACCCTGAGGGTGCCGCCGGGCTCGCGTTCCAGGCGGTAGTTCCACCACATCTCGACCCAGAGGCCGAGGGCGCCGACGATGCCGGCCAGGCAGGCGAGCAGGACGAGGACGATGATCATGGAGAGGACGGAGGTGCCCTCGAAGCGGTCTCCTATCCACTCGATGACCTCGTCCTGGGCTCCGAACCACTCGCTGACCTGCATGACGGCTCCGGCCGCCGCGCCGCCCAGGAGCGGGGCGACGAAGGAGACGGGGGCGTAGCGGATCCAGCCGCGGTCGAGTTCGGCGAGGGCGCCGTCGTGGGCCGTGTCCCCGGCGGTGGAGACCGTGCGGGCGAGCAGTTCGCGGCGGAGCCGTTCGCCCTCGGCCCGGGCGACCGGGTCGAGTTCGAGGGTGGACTCGCCGCCCGCGGTGCTCTCCCCGGTGCCGATGCGGACCTTGACCAGGCCGAGGACGCGCTGCAGCGGGTTGGCCGTCAGGTCGACCGTGCGGATGCGTTCGCGGGCCAGTGAGCGGCGCTTGACCAGGAGGAGTCCGGTGTGGAGTTCGGCGCGTTCGGCTCCGATGCGGTAGCGGGTGCGGCGCCAGCGGACGTGGTCGGCCGCCGAGCCCGCGCCGATGAGGAGGGCGGCCCCGGTGCCGACCCAGCCGAGGGCCTGCCAGGCGGGCATGGATCCGATCAGGCCGAAGAAGACGGGCAGGGCGGCGCCGGCGGCGACGCCCGCGAGGACGGCGGCGGTGACCAGGACCGTACGGCGGTCGAGGCGCCGCCATTCCTCCGTCACGTCGCGTCCCCGGAGGTGGCCTGGGTGATGGCGGTCAGTCGCTCGGCGAGGTCGGCCGCGAGTTCGTGGTCGAGCCCCTCGATCCGGAGCGCGCCCTTGGAGGAGGCGGTGGTGACGGTGACCGTGGCGAGCCTGAACGCCTGCTCCAGCGGTCCGCGTACGGTGTCGACGGTCTGGATCCGGGACATCGGCGCGATCCGCCACTCCTGCCAGAGGGCCCCGGTCCTGACGTAGACGGCGTCCTCGGTGACCTCCCAGCGGTGCACCGTGAACCACCAGTGGGGGAAGAACGCGGTGCAGGCGAGCCCGACGACCGCGAGGATTCCGGCCGGGAGCAGCAGCCAGAACCGGGCGGGCGCGATCAGTGCGCCGAGCACGCCGAGGACCGCCACCGGTACGGCGGTCGTCAGCAGCCACTGGGCGCGCCACCAGCCGACGGCCCGTTCGTTCAGCGTGTTGTTCGGCGGCCTGAGCCGTATCTCGCCGTGCACCGCGTCCTCCCCCGTCATGACGTCTACCGTCCGCGCAGCGAGCGGTAGGTGGAGACGAGTCCGGCGGTCGAGCCGTCGAGTTCGTCCGCGCCCTCGCCCTCGGTCAGTACCGGCTCGATCCGCTTGGCGAGGAGCTTGCCGAGTTCGACGCCCCACTGGTCGAAGGAGTCGATGTTCCAGATCGCTCCCTGCACGAACACCTTGTGCTCGTAGAGCGCGATGAGCTGGCCGAGGACGGCGGGCGTGAGCTCCTTGGCCAGGATGGTGGTCGTGGGGTGGTTGCCCTTGAAGGTCTTGTGCGGGACGAGCTCCTCGGCCACGCCCTCGGCCCGTACCTCCTCGGGCGTCTTGCCGAAGGCGAGCGCCTGGGTCTGGGCGAAGAAGTTGGCCATCAGCAGGTCGTGCTGGGCGACGAGGCCGGGGAGCAGATCGGCGACGGGCTCGGCGAAGCCGATGAAGTCGGCCGGGATGACCTTGGTGCCCTGGTGGATCAACTGGTAGTACGCGTGCTGCCCGTTGGTGCCGGGCGTGCCCCAGACGACCGGTCCGGTCTGCCACTCGACGGGGTTGCCGTCCCGGTCGACGGACTTGCCGTTGGACTCCATGTCGAGCTGCTGGAGGTAGGCGGTGAACTTCGACAGGTAGTGCGAGTACGGCAGGACGGCGTGGGACTGGGCGTCGAAGAACGCGCCGTACCAGACGCCGAGAAGGCCGAGGAGCAGGGGCGCGTTCTCCTCGGGCGGCGCGGTGCGGAAGTGCTCGTCGACGAGGTGGAAGCCGTCGAGCATCTCGCGGAAGCGGTCCGGGCCGATGGCGATCATCAGGGAGAGGCCGATGGCGGAGTCGTACGAGTAGCGTCCGCCGACCCAGTCCCAGAACTCGAACATGTTGGCCGTGTCGATGCCGAAGTCCTGGACCTTCTCGGCGTTGGTCGACAGGGCGACGAAGTGCTTGGCGACGGCCTCCTGGCCGGCCCGCAGCCCGGTGAGGAGCCAGTCGCGCGCGGAGGTGGCGTTGGTGATCGTCTCGATGGTGGTGAAGGTCTTCGAGGCGACGATGAAGAGCGTCTCGGCCGGGTCGAGGTCGCGGACCGCCTCGTGGAGGTCGGCTCCGTCGACGTTGGAGACGAAACGGAACGTCAGGTCCCGCCGGGTGTAGGAACGCAGGACCTCGTACGCCATGGCGGGGCCGAGGTCGGAGCCGCCGATGCCGATGTTCACGATGTTCTTGACGGGCTTGCCGGTGTGGCCGGTCCACTCGCCCGCGCGGACCTTGTCGGCGAAGGCGGCCATCGTGTCGAGGACGGCGTGGACGCCGGGGACGACGTTCTCGCCGTCGACCTCGACGACGGCCCCGCGCGGGGCGCGCAGCGCGGTGTGCAGGACGGCGCGGTCCTCGGTGGTGTTGATCTTGTCGCCGCGGAACATGGCGTCGCGCAGCTCGGCCACGCCGGTCGCCGCGGCCAGCTCGCGCAGCAGCGTGAGCGTCTCGTCGGTCACCAGGTGCTTGGAGTAGTCCAGATACAGGTCGCCGACCCGGAGCGCGTAACCGGTGCCTCGGTCCGGGTCGGCGGCGAACAGCTCGCGCAGGTGCGTCTCGCCCAGCTGCTCCCGGTGCTTCCCGAGGGCGCTCCACTCGGGAAGCCGGTTGAGCTTCGTGCGTCCTTCTGCGTTCATCTCGGACATCGCCTACTTCTTCTCTTCCTGCCTGCTTGCCCCGCTGCGACTCCAACCTAATTGATCGCGGGCGCGGAAGGCGCGTGGCGACTCAGTGGCCGCCGCGATGGAGCCGGCCCTCGTAGCGGGCTTCGAGGACGGCGTTGCGTTCGTGCCCTCCCGGCAGGTTCGCGGAGACGTACACCGGCGGCTCGTGACCCTCCGCCAGGAGGAGGGCGACCGACTCGGCGACCACCATCTGTACGAGGAGCGCGGAGGTGAGGGTGGAGACGCCGCAGAGCGCTCCGCCGTCCGGGAGGGGCAACAGGGCGTCACCGGCGGGGGCGCGGTTGTCGAGGACGGCGTCGGCGAGGTCGGCGAGCCTGCTGCCGCTGGGGTGCAGGGCGGGGACGGCGTGGGTGTGCTCGAGGGAGGTGAGGGCGACGAGGCGGTGACCGGCGCCGGTGACCTTCAGCGCGAGGTCGACGATCGCGTTGTTGACGCCCGAGTTGGAGATGATGACGAAGAGGTCCTGCGGGCGCGGGGTGGCGAGGGCGTAGAGCCGGTCGGCGAGTCCCGGGGAGCGCTCCAGGAGCGGATCGGCGAGCACGGACGGGTCCTCGCCGCCGCGCAGTACGAGGTCGGCGAGCGCGATCCGGCTGGTGGGGACGAGTCCGCCGGCGCGGCCCGCGATCTCCAGGGCGGCGGCCTGGGAGTGTCCGGTGCCGAAGGCGTGGATCACCCCGTCGGAGGCGACGCAGTCGGCGAAGAGCCGCGCGGCCGCGGCGACCGAGTCCTTGTTGGCCGCGACGGCCTGCTCGGCCGCTTCACGGGCGTGGTCGGCGAACAGGGCGGATCCGAGGGCGGGTTGGGACATGGACGAAGCCTCCACTGGTTCAACCAACCGGAATGGGACGAGAGTTGCGATTCAATGAACCAGCCTGCCCGATCCCCGTCAAGGGCGCGGCGACGCCGACGGGGTGGCCCACTCCGACGCGGTGTCGGGGTACGCCACCCACGGGCGGGGCGCGTCACGGAGGACCGGACGCGAACGGGTCACGGCGCTCCCCCCTGGAGCGCCGGCCCGGCCCGCCTGCTCACCGAAGACCCCACCTCAGTTGCTGTGGGCGGTGATGTCGCCGTAGGCGGTGGTGGCGTGGATGGTCAGGGCGGGGGTGCCGTCGTTCTTGAGGGCGTTGTGG
>NZ_JBEZNW010000033.1:0-85705 GCF_040653355.1 Streptomyces sp. NPDC047971
CCGACCCCAAGCCCTACGTCTGGACCAAGACCGCAGACGAGATCCTCGAACGCCTCACCTCATATCTGAACAGAATTCCTGACTCAGAAGACTAGCGCTGCGCGGCGAGGGCGGCAGGCCCTCGGCACACCCGGTCCGGTGTGTGGAGGTTCTGCGCCCGTGCGTTCGAGGCGTGGGCCGCCGGGTACACCCATCAGGGCGATCGGATGACGTGAAGTCATCTGGTCGCCCTGAAATTTTTGTGCTAATTCCCGGAACCTCCTTGTATTTCCCTGCATCTCGCTCATTGTCGGTTTGGATGACCATTCGGTCAGACGTGAGTGCGAATGGGGACGTCATGCGCGGGATCAGTCGAAGGGGACTACTGGGGGCGGGCGTTGGGGCCGCGGCGGCTTTCGGAGTGGCCGGATGCAGTAGTGACAACAGGGACAAGCCGGGCAATTCGATACCCGGCAAGGGCGGTGACGCCTCGGGCTCGCCCAGCGGGCCCGCGCCCACCGAGAAAGAGGTCAAGCCCATCGGTGACGGTTCCACCGCCGACACCGGAAAGCAGCCGAACCAGCCCGACGCCCCCGTGCCGCTGGAGCCGGGCCAGACCCCGCCGCAGTTCGTGGTCTTCTCCTGGGACGGCGCCGGAGAGGTCGGCAACGGTCTCTTCCCGCGCTTCCTGGAACTCGCCAGGAACCACGACGCCGCGATGACCTTCTTCCTCTCCGGGATCTACCTCCTGCCGGAGTCGAAGAAGGACCTCTACCGCCCGCCGAACAACCGCGTCGGCGCCTCCGACATCGGCTACCTCACCGACGACCACATCAAGGACACCCTGAAGAACGTCCGCCGGGCCTGGCTCGACGGGCACGAGATCGGCACCCACTTCAACGGCCACTTCTGCGCCGGCTCGGGCTCCGTCGGCAACTGGACGCCCGCGCAGTGGCAGAGCGAGATCGACCAGGCGACGAAGTTCGTCACCGAGTGGAAGACCAACAGCGGCTGGACCGACCTCGACCCGCTGCCCTTCGACTACCGCAAGGAGCTCGTCGGCGGCCGGACCCCCTGCCTCCTCGGTCAGGACAACCTGCTGCCCACCGCGAAGCGGCTCGGCTGGCGCTACGACGCCAGCTCCCCCGGCGGCCGGCAGACGTGGCCGGACAAGCGCCAGGGGATCTGGGACCTCCCGCTGCAGGCCGTGCCGTTCCCCGGGCACTCCTTCGAGGTCCTCTCCATGGACTACAACATCCTCGCCAACCAGTCGAAGAACACGACCAAGGGGATGCCCTCGCGCTACCCGGGCTGGCGCAAGCAGGCCACCGAGGCGTACCTCAACGGGTTCGAACGCGCCTACGGGTCCAACCGCGCCCCCTTCTTCATCGGCAACCACTTCGAGCAGTGGAACGGCGGCATCTACATGGACGCCGTCGAGGCGGCCCTCAAGGGCATGGCGGGCAAGAAGGACGTCAGGCTGGTCTCGTTCCGGCAGTTCGTGGACTGGCTGGACGTGCAGGACCCCGCGATCCTCGCCAAGCTCCGCACGCTGGAGGTCGGACAGGCGCCGGCGGGCGGCTGGAACACCTTCCTGAAGGCCGCCTAGCGGGCATGGGGCGTTCCTCCCGCTTCGGTCGCTTAGATCCTCTTGACAAGGGGCTTTACGGGCACGCAGGGGGGTGCCCAAGATCCCCCAAACGCCCATGCGAAACTTTTCACATGAGCCTTAGCCGTGCCCCTCGACGCACCCTGCTCGCCGTTGGAACGCTGTCGGCCGCCCTGGTGCTCTCCGCCTGCACATCGGACAACAACGGCAAGTCCGGCGGCGGCGGCGGAACCAACTTCGTGACCAACACGGGGGGTGTCTCCACGGTCGCCAAGGGCGAGCGCAAGGCGACCAACACGATCGCGGGCGAGACGCTGGAGGGCGGGAAGCTCGACCTCGCCGACCTCAAGGGCAAGGTCGTCGTCCTGAACGTCTGGGGCTCCTGGTGCCCGCCCTGCCGCGCCGAGGCCCCGCACTTCACCAAGGTCGCGAACGACCTCAAGGCCAAGGGCGTGGAATTCGTCGGGATCAACACCCGCGACTTCAACAAGCAGCCCGCGCTCGCCTTCGAAGAGGACTACGCGGTCCCGTACCCGAGCCTCTACGACCCGGCCGGCAAGCTGATCGTCAACGGCTTCCCCAAGGGCACGCTCAACCCGCAGGCCATCCCCTCCACCGTCGTCCTCGACAAGGAGGGGAAGATCGCCGCCCGCTCCCTCATGGCCCTCGACGAGAAGAAGCTCCGCTCGATGATCGAGCCGCTCGTGGCCGAGAAGTAGGCGGAGACACACCCGTGATCGCACTCGCCGCCGAGATCGGCCGCAACGAGACGGTGTACAGCGGAGCCCTCATGCTCGCGCTGCCCATCGCCGTACTCGGTGGCCTCGTCTCGTTCTTCTCGCCCTGTGTCCTGCCGCTCGTCCCCGGCTACCTCTCGTACGTCACCGGAGTCAGCGGCACCGACCTCGCCGAGGCGCGGCGGGGCCGCATGATCGCGGGCGCCGCCCTGTTCGTCAGCGGCTTCACCGCCGTGTTCGTCTCCGGCGGCGCGCTCTTCGGCTTCTTCGGATCCACGCTCCAGAGCTACCAGAGCACCTTCTCCAAGATCCTCGGCGTGCTGATGATCCTCATGGGGATCTTCTTCATGGGGATGATGCCCTGGCTCAGCCAGCGAGAGTTCCGGTTCCACAAGAAGCCCGCCACCGGGCTCGTCGGCGCACCCGTGCTCGGCGCGCTCTTCGGCATCGGCTGGACGCCCTGCTTCGGGCCGACGCTGACCTCGGTGAACATGCTCGCCTTCGACCAGGCGAGCGCCGGCCGCGGCGCGATACTGACCGTCGCCTACTGCCTCGGCCTCGGCCTGCCGTTCATCCTCGCCGCGATCGCCTTCCGCAAGGCCCTCGGCGCGTTCGGCTGGGTCAAGAAGCACTATGCGTGGGTCATGCGGATCGGCGGCGGCATGATGATCCTGACCGGTCTGCTGCTGCTGACAGGAGCGTGGGACAGCATGGTGTCCGCAATGCAGGGATGGTCCAGCGGCTTCACGGTGGGGATCTGAGAGTTCCGATGAGCAAGACCGAAACCGACACACACGATCTCGGCGAGGCCGGGGCACAGCTGTCGACCGCGCCCAAGGAGGAGTCCGCCGTCGGCGGCCCCACCCTCGGCGTCGTCGGCTGGATCCGCTGGTTCTGGCGGCAGCTGACCTCGATGCGGGTGGCGCTGATCCTGCTCTTCCTGCTCTCCCTCGGCGCGATCCCCGGCTCGCTCATCCCGCAGACCAGCGCGGACGAGCTGAAGGTGCAGACCTTCAAGGAAGCCCACGAGACGCTCACGCCGCTCTACGAGAAGCTCCAGCTCTTCGACGTCTACAGCTCGGTGTGGTTCTCCGCGATCTACATCCTGCTGTTCGTCTCCCTCATCGGCTGCATCGTCCCGCGCAGCTGGCAGTTCGTCGGCCAGCTCCGCGGCCTGCCGCCCGGCGCCCCCGGCCGCCTCACCCGGCTGCCCGCGTACACCACCTGGCGCACCGAGGCCGAGCCCGAGCAGGTCCGGGAGGCGGCGCTCGCGCTGCTCAAGGGCCGCCGGTTCCGCGCGCACACCGTCAAGGACGCCGTCGCCGCCGAGAAGGGCTATCTGCGCGAGGCCGGGAACCTGGTCTTCCACATCGCCCTGATCGTGATGCTGCTCGCCTTCGCCTGGGGGCAGCTGTTCAAGTCCGAGGGCGGCAAGCTGATCGTCGAGGGCGACGGCTTCTCCAACACCCTCACCCAGTACGACGACTTCCGGTCCGGCTCGCTCTACAGCACCGAGGACCTCGCGCCGTTCTGCTTCCAGCTGGACAGCTTCACCGGCACCTACGAGAAGAGCGGCCCGCAGCGCGGGACCCCGCGCACCTTCGAGGCCGCCGTCACGTACTCCGAGGCGGGCGGCGCCGACAAGAAGGCGGTCATCCGCGTCAACGAGCCGCTGCAGGTCGGCGGCTCCAAGGTCTACCTGATCTCCCACGGGTACGCGCCCGTGGTCACCGTGAAGGACGGCCGGGGCAAGGTCGTCTTCCACGGCGCGGTCCCGCTGCTGCCGTTCGACAACAACATCACCTCCACCGGCGCGATCAAGGTGATGGACGGCTACCGCGACAAGAACGGCAAGAAGGAGCAGCTGGGCTTCCAGGCGTTCTTCGTGCCGACCTTCGCGGGCGCCGGCAAGGGCGACATGTTCTCGCAGTTCCCCGCGCTGGACTTCCCCGTCATGGCGCTCACCGGCTTCCACGGCGATCTGCGCGTGGACTCCGGTCTGCCGCAGAACGTGTACCAGCTGGACAAGTCGAAGATGACCCAGTTCAAGGTCGAGGGCGGCACGGGTACGGCCAACCGGCTGCTGCCCGGCGAGACGATGACGCTGCCCGACGGTGCCGGCTCGATCACCTTCGAGAAGGACATCAAGGAGTGGGCGAGCTTCCAGGTCTCCCAGCAGCCGGGCAACGGTCTCGCCCTCACGGGTGCGATCGCCGCGATCGCCGGCCTGACCGGGTCGCTGTTCATCCAGCGGCGCCGGGTCTGGGTCCGGGCCGTACGGGGGGAGGACGGCGTCACCGTCGTCGAGATGGCGGGTCTTGGCCGGAGCGAGTCCGCCAAGGTCCCGGAGGAGCTGGCCGAACTCGCGGTCACGCTCAACGCACAGGCGCCGACCGCGCCCGAACCTGCCACCGCAGAAGCCGAAGGGGCTGAGAAGTGAATCTCGCCGCCGTGAGTCTCGCCGCCGAGACCAACGAGAGCCTGGCGCGGATGAGCGACGTGCTCATCTACTCGTCGATGGCCGTCTACACCCTGGCCTTCTTCGCCCATATCGCCGAGTGGGTGCTCGGCAGCCGCAGCAAGGTCGGCCGCACGGCCGCCGCGCTGACCGCGCGGCAGGACACGGCCGCCCCCGCCGTCACCGTCCAGGTCAAGAAGGCCGGCGGCTCCACCGCCGTGCTCGACAAGCCGCAGGTGGTCACCCGGTCGGGCGCCGGTGTCCGGGACGTGCCGGACGGCCCCGGCGCGGCCGGCGGCACGGTCAAGGGCGATCTGTACGGCCGTATCGCCGTCTCGCTGACCGTGCTCGCCTTCCTCGTCGAGGCGGCGGGCGTCGTCACCCGCGCGCTCTCCGTGCAGCGGGCCCCCTGGGGCAACATGTACGAGTTCTCCACCACCTTCTCCACGGTGGCGGTCGGCGCCTACCTCGGCTTCCTCTTCGCCGGGAAGAACGTCCGCTGGATCGGTCTCCCGCTGGTCACCACGGTCCTGCTCGACCTCGGTGTGGCCACCACCTGGCTGAAGACCCCGAGCGACCAGCTGGTGCCGGCGCTCGACTCGTACTGGCTGTGGATCCACGTCTCCACCGCGATCTTCTGCGGCGCGGTGTTCTACCTCGGTGCGGTCGCCACCGTGCTGTACCTCTTCCGCGACTCGTACGAGAACAAGCTCGCGACCGGCGGCAACCCGGGTGCCTTCGCCCGCTCCGTCCTGGAGCGGCTGCCGTCGGCGGCCTCCCTGGACAAGTTCTCCTACCGGGTCAACGCGGCGATCTTCCCGCTGTGGACCTTCACGATCATCGCCGGCGCGATCTGGGCGGGCGACGCGTGGGGCCGCTACTGGGGCTGGGACGCCAAGGAGGTCTGGTCCTTCATCACGTGGGTCGGGTACGCGGCGTATCTGCACGCCCGGGCGACGGCCGGCTGGAAGGGCCGCAAGGCCGCGTACATCGCGCTCATCGCCTTCGGTTGCTTCCTCTTCAACTACTACGGCGTCAACATCTTCGTGAGCAGCAAGCACTCCTACGCGGGCGTGTGAGCTAGCGCTTCCCCGCTCCCGGCGTGACGCTGGAGGTATGAGCGAGATACCTCGGGGCAGGTACGAGACCCATGACGGCGACGCTCATCTGCTGCGGTTCGTGGTGGAGCTCCCGCACGAGGGAGTGCGGGTCTGGGCGGCCGTCGCGACACCCGAGGGTCTGCCGCAGTGGCTGTGCGCGGCGGATCCGCTGGAGCCGAGGCTCGGCGGTGCGGTGACGCTGCGCTGGCTGAACGGCGAAACGGTGGTCTCGGGGCGGGTGACCGCCTGGGACCCCGAGCTCGTGGCCGAGTACACGGTCGACCCTCCGCACGGCCGGATCCGCTTCCATCTGGAACCGGCCGAAGGCGGCGGGTCGACCGTGCTGCGTTTCACCAACGAGATGCGGGGGACGCAGCAGGAGAAGCTGGACGTGCTGGCGGGGTGGCACGACCACTTCGAGCGGTTGGCCTCCGCCCTGGACGGCCGTCCGACGGACTGGCGGTCCTGGACTCCGGAACGGTGGCAGCACCTGCGGGACCTGTACGAGCGGGACGAGGCGCCGTGGCCGAAGTGGGAGCCGTGAGCGGCCCCCGGGTCACCGCGGTGCGTCCAGGCCGTCCTCGCGGACCCGTACCGCCAGGTCGATCTTGGTGTGGGCGGGGCGGCCCGCGCGCTGGTACTTCTCCTTGACCTGGTCGAGGTAGTACTTGGCGGTGTTGGGGCTGATCCGGGCCCGGCGGGCCGTCGCCTTGAGCGTGAGACCGGAGGCGTAGTCGAGCAGCACCTGAAGCTCCCGCGGGGCCAGGCGGGGTCGCTCGGGTCGCGAGTCGTGGGCCAGCGCGAAGGCCAGCTCGGGGGAGTGGACACGGCCCTCCGAGGCGACCTCCCCGATCGCGGTCACCAGGGAGTCCAGGGCGTGGTCCTTGGTCAGGTAGCCGTCCGCCCCGGCGGTGACCGCGGCGACGATACGGGACCGGTCGGCGACCGTGCTGATGACGAGGACCCGCGGCCCCGCCGCCCGCAGCCTCCGGATGTTCTCCTCGGCCGCGGAACCGTCCTTGAGCACCAGGTCCAGCAGGACCACGTCCGCCCGGCGGCCCGGGCCGGCGAGCAGTTCGTCCACGGTGGCCGCGCAGCCGAGCATCCGCAGCCGCGGCTCCCGCTCCAGCCAGGAACGCAGACCCTCCAGGAGCATCCGGTCGTCGTCGACCGCCGCCACACGGGTCACGGGCCGGCCCGCCACGACCGGCCCACCCGCCGTGCCGGGTCCGTCCGTCGAGGGCGGGCTCGGGTCGCCCGCGGGGCCCGTCACGCCGGCCACCGCAGCTCGACCCGGGTGCCCTCGCCCGGGGCGCTGTCCACGTCGGCGGCGCCCCCGACGTCCCGCATCCGCGCGCGCACCGACGACCGCAGCCCGGTCCCTCCGCCGTCCACCGGGGCCGCCTCCGCGTCGAAGCCGCGACCGCGGTCCACGACGGTGACCGTGATGCCACCGCCCCGCCCGACCGCGGTGAGGCACGCGGCCGAGGTCCCGGCATGGCGTCGTACGTTGTTCAGCGCCTCCGTCGCCGCCGCGGTCACCGCGGCCGCCACCGGGCCCGGAAGCGGCGGCAGTTCGTGGTACTGGGCGGTGACCGTGAGGCCGAGGCACTCCGCGCCCGCCACCACGTCCTCCAGCGCCTCGCCCGCCGGCACCTCGGCCCCTTCCCTGCCGTCTCCCGCCTCCGCCTCCTCCGACCGCTGGACCAGCCGGCGGAGGTAGGCCGCCTCCCGGGCGCACCGCTCCCGTACCCCGGAGGCGTTCGCGTCCACCCGGCCCGAGGCGATCGTGGTCAGCGTCGCCAGGACCGTGTCGTGCAGGGCCCGGTGGTGGGCCATCCGCTCGGCCTGCCGGGCCCGCTCGGCCTCGGCCCGCACCGCCTGTTCGCGCGCCTCGTCGAGCAGGGTGCCCTGGCGGTGCAGGTACCACCAGAAGACGCGGGCCATCACGGCCGAGGAGAGCACCGACATGAGGTGCCCGAACGGCCGTGCCGTGTCCGCCTGCACCTGCGCGGCCACATGGGCGGCGAGGATCAGCGCCACCGCGCAGCCCGCCTGTCGTGCCCCCAGCCCGGCCGCCGCCGCGGCGGCGGCCGACCCGCCGAGCAGCAGCGCCCAGAACCCCGGGTCGGGCACCCGCCCGCCGCTCACCCACAGCACCGCGTGCGGCAGCAGACACCCCGTCAGCAGCACATCGGCCCACACCGCACGGGGACCGAAGCCGCCCCGCGCGTACCCCCTGCCGTACAGCGACAGGCTGGTGCCCAGCGCCACGCCGAGGAGCGCCTGGACGGCGACCCCGGCGGCGGGGGCGTGGACGAGCGCGGTGATGCCGGCTGTCAGATGACTGGCCCGGTACAGACCCGTCGCGAGAAGCATGAACCGCTGCGCCCGTTGCAGCCCTGACCCCACCAAACCCCCCTGAAAAGACGGGTACCGGGGGCTCAGTGGATCTCGCTAGCTTCCTTGGCGTCAAGGCAATCCCCAGCCAGGAGGAAAACGTGGCTCGAAGAACGTTCCGACGGCTCGGCAGGCATGGATTCGTGGCCTCGCTGGTCGCGCTCTTCACCCTGCTGATCCCGACCGCGGCGCACGCCGACTACAACCCGAACGTGCGTTACACGAGCTCGCCGTACAACGCGGCCATCCACGAGATCCGGGCCTCCTACAGCTGGCAGTGCCTGGACATCCGTGGTGAGTCGACCAAGGTCGGCGCGGTCATCCAGCGGTACGACTGCAAGGGGCAGCACCACCAGCGCTTCGTCTTCTACCCGATGGGCGGGGAGAACTTCGCCGTCGGCACCTACGGCGGCGCCATGTGCCTGGGCACCCCGAACGCGAGCAAGGCCCCGGGGACCGGCGTCATCCAGGCCACCGGCGGCAACTGTCTGACCCTGCGCTGGCAGGACCGCGGCTCCAACCACTGGGAGATGGTCGAGGTGGGCACCGGCCAGTGCCTGCTCGACACCGGACGGCGCAGCCAGGTCGTGCTCGGCGCCTGCGGCGGCGTGGGCGAGCCGTGGCCGTCCCTGTGGACCCCGAGGTTCGACCGCTACTTCAACTACCCGGGCGGCTTCTAGCCCGAAGCGGCCGCCGGGCGCCCCCGTGGCACCCGGCGGCCGCTCGGCATTGCGTCCGGGGCGATCAACCGCCTTGCGGGGGAAGGCAGTTCTTCGTCGGCGCCTTGCCCTCCGGCCAGGCGATCTGGACGAACCTCTGCGAGCCGTCCTGGGCCAGTTCCACGATCGGGACCGCCTTGTTGAAGGGGTTTCCGAAGTTGTCCAGGCAGATCCAGCCGCTCGCGCCGTCGACCCGGAGCGAGCCCTTCACCTGGGGCCACTGCGTGACCACGTCCGCCAGTTCGGGGTACTGCGCCCCCTGCGGGGTCGCCTGGCGGATCGCGTGCACCGCCGTCGCCATCGCGTCGTACGCGACGATCGCCTGCCCGTCGGCGAGCGCGACCGGCTTCTTCGAGGCCCGGGCGATGTCGGTCAGGAACATGTCGTACGCGGCCGTCGAACCGCCCGTCCCGGGCACCGGCCGACCGGGCGCCGGCTTCCAGGCGTCGGGGTGTGCCAGCGAGGCGTAGCGGACGGTCAGCTTCGCCTTCAGCGCGCCCCGGTTGAGCTTGCGGTCCGCGCCCAGGTACGAGCCCTCGTCCCCGGTCAGGATCGTGAACGCCCGCTCCGCGCAGCCGCGCGACCCGAGCGCGTTGATGAACTGCCTCAGCTGGGTGTGCCGGCCGGCGAAGAAGACCGTCTCCGCGTTGGTGTCGCAGATCAGATGGGTGATCTGGCGGAAGGTGTTCGCCGTCGTGCCCTCCTCCGTCGGGTCGGCGGGCGAGGTGAACAGCTGCGGCTCGTACGGCGCGCCCTTGAGGGAGGCCGCGAAGGCCGACTTGAGCGTGTCCGTGTAGTGGTCGCCCGTCCGGGTGTCCTGCACCAGCAGCGCCTTCGCCGCGTCGACCTCGCCGAAGTGCGCCAGGGCCTTCGCCTCGTCGCCGTTGGTGGGGGAGACGCGTGCGAGACCCGGGAAGCGGTTGTTTCCGGCGCCGGGGCCGTTGGCGATGTCGTCGGCGGTGATGGTGGTGCCGACGACGGCGACACCCGCACCGGTCAGCGCCGCCACCGCCTGCCGTATCTCGGTCGAGGAGGTGGCCACCCCGGAGACCGCCCGCAGCCGGTCCTCTCCGCCCGTCATCGTCTTCAGCCGCTCCACCGTCGTACGCCAATGGGCGTTGCCCTTGCCGGTGTTGGCGAGCACGAGACGGATCCTCGGGGTCTCGTTGTTGGACTCGTGGTTGGCGCGGTACTGCCGGGCGTAGGCGCCCTGCACCTCGTGCAGGACCTTGACCTGCATCCCGGCGTCCGGGGAGGTCAGCGGCAGCAGCAGGGCGACCGTCGCGTACTCGCCCGGCTTCAGGGCGCGGTTCTCCTCGCGGATCAGCCCGGCCACCTCGGTCAGGGACGAGACACCGAAGTCGTATCCGTCGCCGTTGACGCCGACGCATTCCGTACTGCCCTCGGGCCGCTCCACGCCGTCGGCGCAGGAACGGTCCTCCGGGGTGGTCGCGCGGTTGACCGCATAGCCGGTCAGCCCGCCGAGCACGGCCAGGACCACCACGGCCGTGGTGATCCTCTGGCGCGTGGTGTGCAGGAGGTGGAAGCGCAGCCAGGAGAGCATGGTCCTCAGACTCCGTCCTCGCGCGCCGGGGGCAGCGAGAGCTCCCGCCAGGCGCGGATGTCGGTCGGCCAGTGGGTGGCCGCGTCCCACAGCGGTCTGTTGCCCGTCAGATGGCGACCGGAGAGCTGCCGCAGCTCGAACGCCAGCTTCTCGGTCACCTCGCCGTCGGGGAGGGCGAGCGGGTCGGTCAGCAGCCAGACCGCGTGCAGCAACCGCCTCAGCCGCAGATGGAGTTCGGTGGTGTCGGCGTCGAGTCCGGCCGGCATCAGGTCGGGCGGCCGCTGCCCGAGTGCGATGGCCCGGCGCGGATCGGGGCCGGTCCGGTCACGGGAGCGCGGGAAGGGGGCGGAGGCGATGAACCGCAGCCGCGCTAGCCAGTGCTCGACGTCGGGGCGGGGGAACGTGACGCGCAGATGGGTCACGGCCTGCTGGGTCCGGCCGAGGGCGAGTTCGTGGTGCAGCCGGTACGCGAGCCCGGCCTCCAGGTCGTAGTGGCGGTGCAGGGTCTCGTGCACGGCCCGCCAGGTCGCGTACCCCTCGCCGTCCTCGAACCTCAGCCGGTGCAGCAGCAGGGCGCGCAGCAGCGGGTCGGCGACGAAGTGCTCCGGGCTCTCGGGCCAGCCCTCGGCGCGCAACCGGTCGCGGACCTCCAGGGCCATGTCCCCGTCGGGGGACTCCCCGGGCAGCCGGGTGTGGGCGAGCAGCCGGGCGGACGTCTCGTCGTGGGCTGCGGCCAGCACGGCGAGCCGGCCGTGGTGCTCCCCCGGCAGCAGCTCGGCGAGGAGGGTCGGCGCGACCGGCACGGGCGGGGCGTCCTCCCGCAGCTCCACGCTCAGGTCGAGCAGCGCGCCCGGGGTGAGGAGGGGGCGGAGCTCCGGCGGCGCCTCACCCGCGGTGCGGCCGAGCAGGGTCACTCCGAGCGGGCGGCCGCCGGCGAGGCGGTGGACGCCCCGGGCCAGGTCGGCGGGGGTCCGGCCGGCCGGATCGTGCCGGTCGAACGCCGACTGGGCGTGCGCCGGGGAGAGCGGGGTGAGCACGACGGCGAGGATGCCGGAGGTGACGTCCGTGCCGCGCGGGCAGGGCGCCATGCGGGCCGTCTCGGGCAGCCTCAGCCGGGTCGCGCGGCGCAGTCCCTCGTGGTCGCCGACCCGGGACGAGGCGAGGACGACGGTCCGGTCGCGGCGCCCGGCGGCGCGGTCCCGCAGGATCGGTTCGATCAGACGACGGCCGAGCGGCTCGTGGGCGTTGTCGAGGAGCAGGACGGGCCGGCCGCTGCGGGCACCGGCCCGCAGGAGGCCGGTGAAGGCGCGGTTCAGGTCCTCGACGAGCGCGCCGACGAGGAAGCTCTCCGCCTCCTGGCGGCGCCGCCCGCCCTGCTCGAAGTCGTTGGCCAGGTACTGGAGGCCGATCTTGCCGCGGCCGCCGGCGTTGCGGTAGTTCCCGTACCAGTTCTCCGACCGGCGCTGGCTGCGGCCGAAGACCTCCTCCAGGACGGTCTCCACGGTCGCCTCGGCGAGAAGTCCGGCCATCGGCGCGGTGGCCTCGGCGAACTTGGCGGCGAGCTTGCTGAGGACCTTGGTGACCCAGGCGGCCCCGGCGCCCTTCGCCGCGTCGACGGTCGCCAGGACCGGGCCGAGCCGCTGCAGATCGCGCCGCGCGCGCTCCTCGTCCTCCCTCGACCAGCTGATGGAGGCGACGGCGACCAGACCGAGCGACAGCCGCGGGAACTCCACGGCCGCGCTGGCGAACCCGCGCGGGGCGAGCTGCCCGGCCAGCTCGGCGAGCGCGCCGGTGAGCTCGTTCCAGCCGGGCCCGTGGTCGGCGGGCGGCTCGATGTGCGCGCAGTCGAGGAGGGCGAGCGGGGTGGCCCCCTTGTAGGCGTTGCGCACCTGCTTGAGCAGGGCCGTCTTGCCCATGCCGCGGCCACCGGTGAAGACCGTGACCGGCGGGTCGTCGCCGTGCTCGTACGCGGTGCGGGCGAAGCGGTACGGGGTCAGCCCCACGAGCCGCGCGGCGAGTCCGGAATCCTGGAAGACCGCCTCGCGGCCGTACAGCTCTCTGTCCACGCTCTGCCACCCCCGTCACAGACAACTACAGGATATCGACAGAGAGTTGGGAAAGCGGCAGCCTTTTCGACTCTGTTGTGGAGCTGTTGCTAGTCCGTGGCGATGGCGTCGAGCTGGGCCCTCAGGTAGCTGTGTGACTCGATGCCGTGGATCGTGGTGCCCGGGTCGCACTCGTAGAAGTACACGAGCGACATCAGCTCCTCGGCGGGCGCGTCGGCCGGTGGCGGCAGCACCCGGTGGCGTCCCGAACGCCACCGTCCGCCGGTCCAACCCGCCATCACGTCGCCGATGTTGACGGTGAACGCGGCGGGATCGTACGGGGCGTCCTGCCAGCCCCCGGCGTCGGTGAACACCTGAAGGCCGCCCTTGCCCGCCTCCCGGTCCAGGACGGTGACCGTGCCGAAGTCGGTGTGCGGGCCGATCCGGAACTGACCCGGCTCCGGGGTGCCCGTCCGCTCCCGCCCGGGGTACCAGTTGATGTTGAAGCCGAACGTCGGGTGCCCGGTGTGCCGGGTGAAGAAGTCCCGCTCCTCGCCGAGCGCCTCGCCGAGCAGGTCGAGGACGTGGTCGGACAGGGCTCGCATCCGGGTGAGGTAGGTCTGGACGAGCGGCTTCAGCTCGGGCACCTCCGCGGGCCAGGTGTTCGGCAGGAACCACTCGGCGTCCACGGCGGGATCACCGGTCGGCTCGTCCGCCGCGAAGGAGAGCGACTCCTTCAGGTCCGGCGGGGTCGCGGTCCCCTCCGCGTACGCGTTGGCCTCCGCTCCGGGCCCGAGCCAGCCCCGCCCGCCGACCCGCACCGCGTACGGCTCCTTGACGGCGGGCGGCAGGTGGAAGAAGCGCCGGGCGACCGCCCGGATCTCCGCCCGCAGACCGGGGTCGACACCGTGCCCGGTGACGAGCAGGAAACCGGCCTCGCGCAGGGCCCGGTCGACGGCGGGCAGCTGCCCGGCCGGATCGCGGGTCAGATCGATCGTCGGAAGGCGTGCTTCACTCATCGCCGATGTCCTCGTTCCACAGAGCCGGATGCTTCTCGACGAACTCCCGCATGAGAGCGGTGCATTCGGCGTCGTCGAGCACCACGACCTCGACGCCGTGCTCCGCCAGCCAGTCGTGCCCGCCGTGGAAGGTCTCCGCCTCCCCGACGACGACCCGCGAGATCCCGAACTGCCGCACCAGGCCGGAGCAGTACCAGCAGGGCGACAGGGTGGTCACCATCGTCGTGCCCCGGTACGAGCGCTGCCGGCCGGCGGCCCGGAAGGCGGCGGTCTCCGCGTGCGTCGAGGGGTCCCCGTCCTGTACGCGCCGATTGCGCCCGCGCCCGAGCAGCGTCCCGTCCGCGCCGTAGAGCGCGGCGCCGATGGGGATGCCACCCTCGTCCCGTCCGGCCCGCGCCTCGGCGACGGCGGTGGTGAGCCACCGGCGGGCCTGTTCCGTGTCCACGGGGGGACTCTTCCCCGGTGGACACGGGCTGTCACACCTGCTGCCGGTCCTCGTCCGTCGGCAGAGGATCGACGACGAACGTGCCCTTGCCGTGAACGGTCAGGATCAGGCCTCGCTCCCGCAGGACTCGGGCCGCGCGCCGAACTGTCAGATAGGCGACGCCGTACTCCTCGGCGAGGTCTCGCTCGGCGGGCAGACGGGCTCCCGGGGTCAGCTCACCGGCCGCGATACGGGCGGCGATGTGGTCGGCCACCGCGACATACACCAGCTGGGGGCCCTGGGGGTCGAACTCGGGGATCTGGCTGCGGTCGGTCACCCGACCAACGTAAGCGTCGAAGACCTGTGCGAACCACTGGTGAGCTATGCAGAGCTATACATGTCTCGTAGGCTCGTGGGACACGAAGACCCCGGCGAGGTGGCTAGACCTCCCGGGGCATGGCCACCAACTTCAAGGGAGTTGATGACGTGCGGAACCCTATCGCGCACGCACTGGGCTGGGTGCTGATCCCCGCCCTTCTCTGGCTGCTGACGCTCACGCTGCCGCCCACCGGAACGCGCCGGCGCCGCCCCCGCCCCCGCCCGGCTCACGCGGCCCGCTCGCTCGCTCGTCCCTGCCGGTCCGGGGCGGTCCAGCGCAGGCGCCGACGGGCGCTGTGGCTGGCCACCGTCGGCCTGGACGTGGACCAGCGGGACATCCACGCGGGCGGCGCCCGATGAGCCGCTGCGGGGCGCGGCGGTCCGTCTTCGACGTCGCGGAGGTGGTGCGGCCGGTGTGGGGCGGCTCGGTCTGTGTGCTCGCCGTGGCGCACGACGGTCCGCACCGCGACCGCGCGGGGGACGCCTGGTGGGTCACGCCTGAGATCGCCGACGCGGTGAGCGTGTCCCTGTTCACCCGCGCCCTCGCGGCCGAACCCGAGCCCGAGTTCCGCTCCCCGCGCTGCATCGTCGGCCGTCACGACCGCTGCCGGGACCACGAGCCCCGCGACCCCGGTGTCCAGGGCGTCCGCCACCTCGTGTGCGGCTGCCCCTGCCATCCGGTGCGGTGATCCCCGGCGCCAGGGGGTCTACGCGGCGGTCTCCACCGCTTCGTAGGGGAACAGGGCGAGCGGCGCCTCGCGGTGGAAGAACGTCTCGGCGCGGGTCATCGCCCCCTCGTCCGCCCGCACCCGGCCGGGCCGGGAGCCCGTGCCCGTCAGGACACCGCCGAAGCGCATCCGCAGGTAGGCCGCCGAGTTGCTCAGGGAGGTCACCAGGCCGTCCGCGACGACGTGTTCGCTGTGGGCCAGGGCCGTCACGCCCCACAGCGTCCCGCCGGCCATGCGTTCCTTGAAGTCCGAGCCGGGCACGTTCAGCCAGCCCGACCAGTAGTCCAGGTAGCGCTTGGTCTGGGCGGAGAAGCTGTACCAGTACAGCGGGGAGACGATGACGACGTCGGTGGCCTCCACGGTGGCCTCCAGCAGCGCCCGCTCCGTCGCGTGGGTCGGCGGTCCGGAGACCTCGTGCCGCCCGTCCTGGAAGTCGGGCAGGTCCAGCCGGTTCAGGTCCACCCATCGCCGCGGGACGTCGGCCGGGAGACGGGCGGCGGCCGCGCGGGCCAGGAGCTCGGAGTTGCCGTCGGGGCGGGAGCTGCCGAGGACGAAGAGGAACGAGCGGTCCGAGAAGTCCGGGCCGTGCGGGGTGCCCGGGGAGGCCAGTGTCATGTCTGCTCCGTCGTGAGGGGTCGCTGGTGCCAACCCGTCTCCCCCGCGGGGCTATTCCGGCTCCCTCAGGCGTCGCTGTCCTTGGCGTCGTCGCCCTGCTCGCGCTTCTTCAGCTCCTCCTCGCGGCGGCGCAGGTCCGCCTCCCAGTCCTTGAGGACGGCCTCGTCCTTCTCGTTCTCGTCCTTGAGGGACTTCAGGAACTCGGGGTTGTCGTCGGGGGCGACCCACTCGTGGCGGTGGTTGCGGTGCCATTCCGAGGGCGTGCGACCGCCGGCGGGGGCCTTGCGCATCTTGCCCGCGGCGAACCAGACGATCGGGCCGACGATCCAGAAGAGCAGGATGATGATGACCCAGACGACCTTGGGCAGATGCTTCGCCTCGTCCTCGGGGGTGTTGAGACAGTCGATGAAGGCGTAGATCGTCAGCGCCAGCGGCAGGATGTACATCAGCGCCCTGAGCATGTGGGACAGCCCCCTGGAAGCAATGGCAGGGCTCGTTTCGACGGCCCCGGTGACAGGCCAAGCGTAGCCCGTGGCGGATACTGACCCCTATGGCTTACGACGATCTCCGCTCGCTGCTCAGGGCTCTGGAGCGCGAAGGCGACCTCAAGCGCATCAAGGCCGAAGTCGATCCGTACCTGGAGGTCGGAGAGATCGTCGACCGGGTGAACAAGGCGGGAGGTCCGGCGCTCCTCTTCGAGAACGTCAAGGGCTCCGCCATGCCGCTCGCGATGAACGTCTTCGGCACGGACCGCCGGCTGCTCAAGGCCCTCGGCCTGAAGTCGTACGGCGAGATCAGCGAGAAGATCGGCGGACTGCTCAAGCCCGAGCTGCCGCACGGCTTCGTCGGCGTCCGCGAGGCGTTCGGCAAGCTCGGCTCGATGGTCCACGTGCCGCCGAAGAAGGTGAAGGACGCTCCCGTCCAGGAGGTCGTCCTCACCGGCGACGACGTCGACCTGGACAGGCTGCCCGCGCTCTTCACCTGGCCCAAGGACGGCGGGTCCTTCTTCAACCTGGGGCTCACGCACACCAAGCACCCGGAGACGGGCGTCCGGAACCTCGGGCTCTACCGGCTGCAGCGCCACGACAAGCGCACCATCGGCATGCACTGGCAGATCCACAAGGACAGCCGCAACCACTACGCGGTGGCCGCGGCGCGCGGCGAGCGACTGCCGGTCGCGATCGCGTTCGGCTGCCCGCCCGCGGTGACCTACGCCTCGACGGCGCCGCTGCCCGGCGACATCGACGAGTACCTGTTCGCCGGCTTCGTGCAGGGCAAGCGGATCGAGATGGTCGACTGCAAGACCGTGCCGCTCCAGGTCCCCGCCAACGCGGAGGTCGTGATCGAGGGCTGGCTGGAGCCGGGCGAGATGCTCCCCGAGGGCCCCTTCGGCGACCACACCGGCTTCTACACGCCGCAGGAACCGTTCCCCGCGCTGAAGATCGACTGCGTGACGATGCGCAAGCGTCCGCTGCTCCAGTCGATCGTGGTCGGCCGGCCGCCGACGGAGGACGGGCCGCTGGGGCGCGCCACGGAGCGCTTCTTCCTGCCGCTGCTCAAGATCATCGTGCCGGACATCGTGGACTACCACCTGCCCGAGTCGGGCGGCTTCCACAACTGCGCGATCATCTCGATCGACAAGAAGTACCCCAAGCACGCGCAGAAGGTCATGCACGCCATCTGGGGCGCCCACATGATGTCGCTGACCAAGCTCATCGTCATCGTGGACAAGGACTGCGACGTGCACGACCTGCACGAGGTGTCCTGGCGCGCGCTCGGCAACACCGACTACGCCCGCGACCTCACGGTCGTCGAGGGCCCGGTCGACCACCTCGACCACGCCTCCTACCAGCAGTTCTGGGGCGGCAAGGCGGGCATCGACGCCACCAAGAAGCTGCCCGAAGAGGGGTACACCCGGGACGGCGGCTGGCCGGACATGGTGGAGTCGGACCCGGCGACGGCCGCCCTGGTGGACCGCCGCTGGAAGGAGTACGGCCTGTGACCACCGCGGCCGTACCCGGCGCACAGCCGGGCCGTACGAAGGCCTTCCTGCGCCTGGTGATGATCGAGCACTCGGTCTTCGCGCTGCCGTTCGCGTACATCGCCTCGCTGACCGCGATGTTCCAGCTGGACCGGAACATCCACTGGGGGAAGCTGCTCCTCGTCACCGTGTGCATGGTGGGGCTGCGGACCTTCGCGATGGCCTGCAACCGGATCATCGACCGCGAGATCGACGCCCGTAACCCGCGCACCGCCCAGCGCGAGCTGGTGACGGGTGCCGTGTCGGTGCGCTCCGCGTGGACGGGCGCCGGGATCGCGGTCGTCGTCTTCCTCGGGGCCGCGGCCCTGCTGAACCCGCTGTGTCTGGCGCTCGCGCCGCTCGCGGTGGTGCCGATGGTGGTCTACCCGTACGGCAAGAGGTTCACGAACTACCCGCACGCGATCCTCGGTCTCGCCCAGGCCATAGGGCCCATCGGGGCCTGGATCGCGGTCACGGGGGCGTGGTCCTGGGACGCGGTGATCCTCGGGCTCGCGGTCGGCGTCTGGATCGGCGGCTTCGACCTGATCTTCGCCTGCCAGGACGTCCAGGCGGACCGGGCCCACGGCGTGATGTCGGTCCCGGCCCGCTTCGGCGTCCCCGCGGCGCTCTGGGGCGCGCGCGGCTCGGCCGTCGTGACGACGGGTCTGCTGGTCGCGTACGCGCTGGCGACGGACGCGGGGCTGTTCTTCTGGATCGGCCTGGTGATCGTGATCGCGGCGTTCTGCTACGAGCACTCGATCGTGCGGCCGCACGACCTGTCCCGGCTGAACCGGGCGTTCTTCACCGTCAACGGCTTCATCGGGATGGCCCTGTTCGTGTGCACGCTGCTCGATCTGCTGGTGCGCGGTCTGACCGTCTGAGCCCCACCCGGTTCACGAGCCGGACGCGGGGGACCGGGTCCGGCTCGTGGAGTCGGCGGCCCCGACGCCCCGGGGCCGACGGCCCGGCGCCGGCCGGACGGGGGCGCCCCGGCTCATGCCCGGCCCGGGCTCACGCCGCCGCGACGGCGGTCCCGCGGCGGCGGAAGAGGAAGGCCGCCGCCACACCCGCGAGCAGGCCCACCAGGTGGCCCTGCCAGCTCACCGTCGTGTTGGTGGGGGATATGCCGAGCAGGATCGAGCTGCCCCAGACCGCCGCGACCAGCAACCCCACGACGATGTCGAGCACCCTGCGGTCGACGAAGCCCCGGGCCAGCAGATAGCCGAAGAGCCCGAAGACGAGGCCGGAGGCGCCTGCCGTGTTGGTGTACGACGGGGAGACCAGCCAGACGCCGAGGCCGTCGGCCACGATGATCAGCGCCACGACCCCGAGGAAGCGGCGGATGCCGCCGATGGCCGCCAGGAAGCCGAGGACCAGCAGCGGGACGCTGTTGGAGGCGACGTGGTCGAAGCCGAAGTGGAGGAAGGAGGCCGGCACGACGTGGGCCAGCTCGGCGGGGTCGCGCGGGACGATGCCGTACGCGTCGAGGGCGTGGCCGGTGGCGTAGTCGACCGCTTCGAGGGCCCAGAGCAGGGCGACCCAGCCGGCCATCAGCCACAGCGCCGCCTTCGCCCGGTCGGCCGTACCCCACTGCCTGGTGTCGAGATCCGTCATGACAACCCCCTGAAGCGTTTCTTCCCCTGCCTCGGGTGAACGTACGGGACCCCTAGGACAGTTCTCGTTCCGGGTCGCCGGATAGGCTCGTCGGCGTGGAGCCGGTAGAGAATCAGCAGCGTCGTCCCTGGGTCGTCGGGGTGTCCGGGGCGTCGGGGACTCCGTACGCGGCCGCCGTCCTGAGGGGGCTGCTCGCGGCGGGGGAGAGCGTCGATCTGGTGGTCTCGCGCGCGTCGCGGCTGACGCTGCTCGACGAGACGGGGATCGCCTTCAGGGACGCGCACTGGCGCGAGGACCTGACGGAGTGGCTGGCGCGGGGGGCGGACGGGAAGCCGGGGACGTTCGTTCCCGACATCGAGGACGTGCGCTACTGGAACGCGGGGGACCTGGCGGCGGGGCCGAGCAGTGGCTCGTACCCGGTGAAGGGGATGCTGATCGTGCCCGCGTCGACCGCCTCGGTGGCGGGTGTGGCGCTGGGGCTTTCGAAGGACCTGCTGCAGCGGGCGGCGAGCGTGATGCTCAAGGAGCGGCGGCCGCTGGTGGTCGCGGTGCGGGAGACCCCGCTGAGCGGGCAGACGCTGAAGCATCTGGTGGCGCTGGACGAGGCGGGCGCCGTGGTGCTGCCCGCCTCTCCGGCGTTCTACGCGGGGGCGACGCACATCCAGGATCTGGTGGACTTCGTCGCCGGGCGGGTGCTCGACGCGGCAGGGGTGCCGCACCGGCTGTACCGCCGTTGGGAGGGAGAGCTCGGGGGCGCCTCCCGCGGTGATTAGCGCTTCTTGGCGGCGCGGTTCTTCCGGGCGCGCTTCGAGGCGGACGGCTGGTGGGCACGCGAGCGGTTGGCCAGGTCCTGCAGCTCGCGCATACGGGCGTAGGCCATCTCGATCGTGTACACGGTGAACACCACTCCTGAAAGATCGTCTTTGATCGACTGAAAGATTCACAGGGTGTCGCCCCTGTGTGCCTTAGATTCTATACCTATACTCGCGGTATCGCTGGACAATGGAAGGCTTCGTACCTATGGACGCCGTGGACAGGCAGCTCATCCAGGCTCTGCGCGAGAACGGCAGGGCTTCCTACGCCGAACTCGGCCGGCTCGTCGGGCTCTCCGGCCCCTCCGTCACCGACCGCATCAACCGACTGGAGGCCGCCGGAGTCATCACCGGCTACCGCGCGACCGTCGACGCCGCCTCGCTCGGACTGGGTGTCACCGCACTCATCGGCATCTCCCTCTCCGACGCCGCCGACCACGAGGACGTGGCGCGCCGACTGAAGGACCTCGCCGAGATCGAGGACTGCTGGTTCATCGCCGGCGACGACTCGTACATGCTCAAGGTGCGGGTGGACGACGTCGACGGCCTGGAGAAGACGATCCGCCGGCTGTCCGGCACCAAGGGCGTCTCCCGCACCCGTACCACCATCGTGCTCTCCACCAAGTGGGAGAACCGGGTCGGAGATCTCCCCGAGGAAGGCTGAGAGTACGGTGGGTGGAGCCTGAAATCATCAGACATGGGAGGCGGCCGCATGGACGCGGGACTCAAGCGCGAGCTGGAGCAGAAGGTCCGTTCCGGAGAGCGGCTGAGCCGCGAGGACGGCATCGCTCTGTACGAGTCCGACGACCTGGCCTGGCTCGGCGGCCTGGCCCACGAGGTCCGGACCCGCAAGAACGGTGACGTCGTCCACTTCAACGTCAACCGTCACCTCAACATGACGAACGTGTGCACCGCGTCCTGCGCGTACTGCTCGTTCCAGCGCAAGCCGGGCGAGAAGGACGCGTACACGATGCGGATCGAGGAGGCCGTCCGCCTCGCCAAGGCGATGGAGAACGAGAACCTCACCGAGCTGCACATCGTCAACGGGCTCCACCCCAACCTGCCCTGGCGCTACTACCCGCGCTCGCTCTCCGAGCTCAAGAAGGCCCTGCCGAACGTCTCCCTGAAGGCGTTCACCGCCACCGAGATCCACCACTTCGAGACCATCTCGGGCATGTCCGCCTCGGACATCCTCGACGAGCTCATCGAGGCCGGCCTGGAGTCCCTCACCGGCGGCGGCGCGGAGATCTTCGACTGGGAGGTGCGCCAGCACATCGTGGACCACCGCACCCACTGGGAGGACTGGTCCCGGATCCACCGCCTGGCGCACTCCAAGGGCCTCAAGACCCCCTCGACGATGCTCTACGGGCACATCGAGGAGCCCCGGCACCGCGTCGACCACGTACTGCGGCTGCGCGAGCTCCAGGACGAGACCGGCGGCTTCCAGGTCTTCATCCCGCTGCGCTACCAGCACGACTTCGTCGACATGCAGGACGGCAAGGTCCGCAACAAGCTCCAGGCGCGCACCACCATGGCCACCGGCGCCGAGGCCCTGAAGACCTTCGCCGTCTCCCGGCTCCTCTTCGACAACGTGCCGCACGTCAAGGTCTTCTGGGTCATGCACGGCGTCCAGACCGCTCAGCTCGCCCTCCAGCACGGAGCCGACGACATGGACGGCTCGGTCGTCGAGTACAAGATCACGCACGACGCCGACAACTACGGCACGCCGAACAAGCTGGGCCGTGACGACCTGCTGGAGCTGATCCGCGACGCCGGCTTCCGCCCGGTGGAGCGCAACACCCGCTACGAGATCATCCGCGAGTACCCGGGACCGGACGCGGACCGCCGCGAGTCGCCCCAGCCCATGCGGGTCTGAGGCCGATGAGCCTCACCTTCGCGCTGGACCCCCCGATCACCCCCGCCCTGCGGGACGGGATCCTGCGGCTGTGGACGGACGTCACCAACGCCGACGGCGCCGTCGGCTTCGTGCCGCCGGTGACCGCCGACGAGGTGCGGCCCGAACTGGTCAGGCACCTCGTCGCGATGACCGAGGGCCGGATGCGACTCGTCGTCGGCTGTGAGGAGGACGGCACCGTCGCCGCCACCACCTTCGTCGCGTACAACACGCACCGGCTCATGAAGCACTGGGTGTGGCTGTACACGGTGATGGTCCACCCCTCCCACCAGGGCAAGGGGTACGGCCGCGACCTCATGGCCGCCGTCGAGGACGCGGTCCGAGGCTTCGACGGGATCGAGGCGATACGCCTCACCTGCCGGGGAGGCACCGGCGTCGACCGCTTCTACGGCTCCTGCGGCTACAAGGAGGTCGGGCGGGTGCCCGGCGCGATCCGGGTGGCCGAGGGCGACGACCGCGACGACATCATGATGCTGCTCCCCCTGAATTGATCCAATTCGTCCCGTGCTTCACTGGTGGGGCGAAACCGCACAGACAGAGAAAGGGGCCGACGTGGCCGAGAACGGAACGGGTGCCGCGACCCTTCGCTACACCCTCATGCGCCTCGGCGTCTTCGCCGGCTGCTTCTTCGTCCTCTGGGGCCTCGTCTACGTCGGCGTGCTCCCGCGCGGCCTCGGCGACTCCAACCTGCTCTGGGTGCTGCTGCTCGCCATCGTGATCTCCGCGCCGCTCAGCTTCGTCCTGCTGCGCGGCCAGCGGGACGCGATGTCCGAGCAGATCGTGGCCAAGGTCGACCGCGCGAAGGGCCGCCTCGCCGACAACCGGACCCGCGAGGACGTGTGAGGGACGAGTGACCGGCCTGTAAGGGCTGCGTAAGGTTCATCACAGACGTACACGGACGTACACCCCGGAACGGGAGCTTCGAAGGCTCCCGACCGGGGTGTTCTGCGTTTCGGAGGCGGATTCCGACTTCGACTACCTCAAAGAAGGGCTTTGAGGTTCTCAAAGTTCAAGTGTTAACGTGTCCGCCATGAAGACAGCTGTGCGCCTCCCCGATGCCATGAGCACCCCGCTCGTGGCGCGCCTGCATGTCGATCTGTGCCGCTGTATGTCCGCGGTCTGTTGCCGCGAGCTCTGACCCCGGCATCATGCAGCGGTACCGCGCGAGCGCGGTGTACCGCACCCCCGTCCCGTATTCCCCGATACGCACCTGTGGAGTGTGTCTGTGTCCGCGTCCGCGTCCACGCCCGAGACGAAGTCCCCGACTTCCTCGCGCATACCGAAGATCCCCTTCTGGGCCCAGATAGTCGCCGGCCTCGTGCTCGGTGTCCTGCTCGGCTGGCTCGCCCGCAGCCAGGACGTCAGCTGGCTCAAGGAGACCCTCGGCCAGGTCGGCGACATCTTCGTCCAGCTCCTGAAGCTGGCCGTCGCCCCGCTCGTCTTCTTCGCGATCCTGGTGTCGATCACCAACCTCCGCAAGGTCAACAACGCGGCCCGCCTGGCCGCCCAGACCCTGGTCTGGTTCATGATCACGTCGCTGATCGCGGTCGCCATCGGCCTCGCGATCGGCCTGATCACCAACCCGGGCGCCGGCACCGGCCTCACCCCGCAGGACGGCAAGCTGCCGAAGCGCGAGGGCACCTGGATCGACTTCCTGACCGGGATCATCCCGTCGGACGTCATCACGCCCTTCACCGAGCTGAACGTCCTTCAGATCGTCTTCATGGCCGCCGTCGCCGGTGTCGCCGCACTGAAGCTCGGCGACCGCGCCAAGCCGATCCTCACGCTCTCCGAGTCCGTCCTTGAGCTGCTGCAGAAGGCCCTGTGGTGGGTCATCCGCCTCGCCCCCATCGGCACCGTCGGCCTCATCGGCTTCGCCATCGCCGACTACGGCTGGGAGCTGATCGGCAAGTACGCGACCTTCACCGCCGACGTCTACATCGGCTCCGCGCTGGTCATGTTCGGCGTCTACCCGCTGCTGCTCGCGACGGTCGCCAAGGTCAACCCGATCCAGTTCTTCAAGGGCGCCTGGCCGGCCATCCAGCTGGCCTTCGTCTCCCGCTCCTCGGTCGGCACCATGCCGGTCACCCAGAAGGTCACCGAGCGCCTCGGCGTCCCGAAGGAGTACGCCTCCTTCGCCGTCCCGTTCGGCGCCACGACCAAGATGGACGGCTGCGCCGCGATCTACCCGGCGCTCGCCGCGATCTTCATCGCGCAGATCTTCGACGTGCAGCTCGGCATCCAGGACTACCTGCTGATCGCCTTCGTCTCGGTCGTCGGCTCCGCGGCCACCGCTGGCCTCACCGGCGCGACGGTCATGCTGACCCTGACCCTCTCCACGCTGGGCCTCCCGCTGGAGGGCGTGGGCCTGCTGATGGCGATCGACCCGATCCTCGACATGATGAGGACGGCGACGAACGTGGCGGGCCAGGCGCTGGTTCCGGTCGTCGTCGCGGCCCGAGAGAAGATCCTGGACGTCGACGCGTACAACGCCGCCTCCTCGTCCCCGGTCGACGAGCGACGGGAAGTCGCCGTCGCCGCCTGACCGTCGGGCGCCCAGCCGCCCCGTGATGCCCATGCCCCCCGCGAACGGGGGGCATGGGCATCACGTCGTCGGGGCCTTCCGCTCACCAGCGTCCGGTCTTGGGGATCTGTCCGCCCCAGTCCTCCTGCCTGACGCCGTCCGTCGTGTTCCACCACCAATGGGTGAGCGTCCCGTCGACGGACGCCCCGTACACGTGCTGGGTGCCGTCGACGCTGTGCGCCACCGGATCCGAGTGCACGGATCCCGGCCACACCGCGAACTTGTTCTTCGCGGTCGGATCCCACCACCAGTGGGCGAGCCTGTCGTCCGTGGTGCGCGCGAAGATGTGCTGCTGGGTGCCGTGGACGAAGGCGACCGGCCGCCCGGCCAGCCGCTCGGCCGACGGTGCCGGTACGGGCAGCGTCTCCTTCTTGACCGCTCGGGTTCCGTGGTCCCACCACCAGTGGGTCAGGACGCCTTGGCCGTCACTGGCGTAGACGTGCTGCTGCCCGCGGTACACGAAGGCCGTCGGCGTGCCCTTCGCCGATCCGGTCCAGATCTCGTGACGTACGCCGATCCCCTTCGTCCACCACCAGTGGTGAAGCCTGCCATCGCTGCCGGCGGCCCAGACGTGCTGCTGATCGCCGTAGACGACGGCCACCGGATCCCCGGCCAGGGTGCCGTCCGCTGCCCAGCTCTGCCGGTTCAGCTCTCCGCTTCCGGCGTCCCACCAGATGTGCAGCAGTCCGCCGTTCGTCGCGCGGACGAAGGCATGCTGCTGGCCGGGGGTGACGATCGCCGTCGGCGCTCCGGCCACGGCACCCGGCTCGGCCCAGGTCTGCTGGTGCAGTGTCCCGCTGCCGGCGTCCCAGAACCGGTGAAGGAGGTTTCCGTCGGTGGCGCGGACCAGGACGTGCTGCTGACTGCCGTAGCCGAAGGACACCGTCTCGCCCGTGGCCCCGGTACCCCAGATGCTCTGCTTGACGGTGCCGTCGGAGCTCTCGTACCAGTTGCCGAGCCCGCCGGTCGTCGTGGGGGCGAACAGATGCAACTGGGCGGGGTCCCCGGTGGCCAGCGCACCCGTGTGCTGGCTGCCCGTCAGAGCGTCGGCGTTCGCGGGCTGGCCGTCCAGGTCCGCCTCCGTGAAGGTGGCGAACGAGACGAACTGGTAGGAGGCTTCCTCCCCGCCCTCATAGACGATGCCGTACCGCCCTGCGTCCATGGCGACCATGTCGGAGTAGGCGGAGAGACCCTCCCGGACGACCGATCCCTGAGCGGGGCTCTGCCACGTGAGGCCCCCGTCGAAGGAGGAACGGATCGTCAGGTTCTTCCGTGTCGTCGGATCGGCCGGGGCGGCGAGCAGCACGCGGCCGTACCCCTCGCGCCCCTCCTGCGGGATCGCCAGCGTGGACGTCTGCACGCCGATGGCGGGCAGACCAAGCTCCGGCAGCAGCCTGAGCTCCTCCCCGAAACTCTGGCCCTGGTCGGAGGAGATGGCGTAGGCCGTCCGGTTCGTGGCCGCGGTCCCCTCCTCGTTGCGTGCCACGACGACGATGCTGCCGTCGGCGCGCTCGAAGAGGCTCGGCTCCTGCGCGCCGATCAGCGGCTCGGCTCCGAGGGAGTGCGCCCCGAGCTTCCAGTCCGCGCCGCTGTTGTCGCTGTAGATCAGCCCCACGCCCATGGGGGTGCCCTTGGTGCCGGGGGCCTTGCGGATCCAGAGGCCCGCCACCATGCGTCCGGCCTTCGCGCCCTTGGTGAGCTGGATGCCGTGGCCGGGGCCGACGCTCATCTGCCCGTTCGGCCAGGTCCCCCAGTCCGGCTTGTCGGAAGGCCACACGGTGGTGCTGATGTCCTTGGCGGCGTCCCAGGTGAGCCCGCCGTCCGCGCTGACGAGGCGGTAGACGTGGTCGTAACTCCACGAGTACAGCAGCACGACCCGGTCGGCGTTGCTGTTCGTGGTGTCCACGATGGGCACCGGGTTGTGCGGGAAGCCGCTCGCGCTGCTGTGCCTGGCCACCACCTTCAGGCTGCTCCAGGTCACCCCGCCGTCGACGGATCGCTTCGCGACGATGTCGATCCGACCACTGTCGCCGCAGTCACCGATGCGCCCCTCGGCGAAGGTCAGCAGCGCACCCCCCTTGCTCTTCACCACGGCAGGGCTGCGGAAGCAGGCGTACGGCTCCGCCGTGGCGTTCTCCTTCTCCCCCTTCAGGAAGACCTTCGTGTGCTCACCGGTGATGTCCGCACCCTCGGCGGCATCCGCGGGCAGGACCAGTACCGACAGCACCGACCAGAAGAGGGTGAGTATCAGGCCCACGGTCGTCCACCGCGCGGCTCCCGTGCGCCCTGTCGCCCCCCGTCCGCGTCTCGTCTCTCTCGCTGCGGCAGCTGTCATGTGCTGTTCCTCCGTGACCAGGGGGCAGGCACGGGTGGGCCGCTGCGCATGCGACCGGGTACCCCCACAACCATTGGCGGCCCCCCCACCCGGTCACGATGAGTCTGGCATTGGCCAGACATCGCTGATCATCCGGGTCACGGGCACGTAGGCTCTCCCCCCAGTGCAGGCGAGTTGGGGGTAGTGGGATGACCGAGGTCGGAGGCGCGAAGGTCCGGCGGCTGCCGCGGGCCGTGCGGGAGCAGCAGATGATGGACGCCGCCGTGCAGACCTTCGGGCAGTTGGGGTACCAGGCCGCCTCCATGGACGAGATCGCCGAGCTCGCGGGCGTGTCCAAGCCCCTGGTCTACCTGTATCTGAACTCCAAGGAAGACCTCTTCACCGCCTGCATCCGACGCGAGGCGAAGGCGCTGCTCGGCGCCGTGGCCGCCGCGGTCGATCCGCGGCTGCCGGCCGACGAACAGCTGTGGGCCGGTCTGCTGGCCTTCTTCACGCACACCGCCGAGCACCCCGACGGCTGGGCGGTGCTGAACCGTCAGGCGCGGACGCACGGGGAGCCGTTCGCCAGCGAGGCGGCGTCGATGCGCGACGAGATCGTGGCCTACGTGGGGACGCTGATCGGTGCCGCCGCCGAGGAGACCCACCGGCAGACCGAGCGGGATCCGGAGCTGGCCGAACGGGATGTCGCCGGGCTCGCCCAGGCGCTGGTCGGGGCGGCGGAGTCGCTGGCCGGCTGGGCCAACGAGACGCCGGGGATGACGGCCTGGGAGGCGGCGGCGACGCTGATGAACTTCGCCTGGGCGGGACTCGGCAACCTCATGAACAGCGAGCGCTGGTCGCCCCGATGACACCGTGCCGGACGCGGCCCGAGGCTCAGCGGAGTACGACCGTGACGCCCGCTCGTTCGAGGAGTCGCACGGTCTCCTCGACGTAGGGGATTCCGTCCGTACTCTCCACGACGTCCGCCAGCGCGCGGCGCGCCACCTCGGAGGGGCCGGGTCGGCTCGTGGATCGAAGAGGCCGTCGACCGTGGAGGCGCTGCCCATGCTCTTCGCGGACACGGTCGTTCCGGCGAAGAGTTCGAACCGCGGAGCCTCGGGCGTGCCGAAGACCTCCTCCCGTCTGACGCCGGCGCCGAGAACGACGTCGTACCGCGCCGGGTCGCCCGGATGGGGCCGGTGGGACAGCAGCTCCGCGTCGACCAGGGTCCACCACTGCACGGGCTCGTCGCCGTCCCGGACCTCGACACCCACCTCGCCCAGACCTCGGAACGAGGTGCCGGGGCCGGTCAGGGCGTCCTTCAGGGGGCCGTCAGGGGTGCAGCCGCGGAGCGTCAGGATCTCCCGGGGCGGCGGGACGTCGTCGACGAACAGCCCGTCGACTCCCGCGCACCTTCCCCAGAGCTGTTCCACCCCGTCCTCGTCCTCCTGGACCAGGAGGTACGTCACCGGGAAGTCCCGGTCCCATCTGGTGCGATCTGCGATCCGCATCCAACCCCCGTACGTCCGATCGGCATTCGCACCCCACGATACGAACCTCCCGGCACGGCCGGGCGGGGTGGCCGGCCGCGCCCGGCATCGACGGGCCTCGTCTGTCAGGAGGTCGGCAACGAAAGCCGCTGAACATTGCCGACTCGCCGCTCTGATCTCCGCGGTCCACGCCGATGAGGATCGTCACGACAACGGCTCGACGATGGAGGTACGTTCCCGTGAAAACCACTCGCGCTGCTCTGGTGATGGCGGCCACCGCTCTGACGCCCGCGCTGCTCCTCGCCACCCCGGCGGTCGCCGCCGCGTCGGCGCCTGTCAGTACGCCGGCGGCATCGGCGATCGTGACGCCGGAGACACCGGTGGACGAGATGTCGGAAGCGGACCTCCGCATCGCGATCCTGCGCATCCTCGCGGACGAGGACAGTGGCCGGGGGGTCGTCAGGGAAGCGAACGAGGCGCTCGACGGCACCGTGCAGGACATGCGCGCCTTCCTGAAGACCGGTTACCGTCTCGCTCAGGCGGAGGACGATCACGTCGCCGTCTTCACCATCCTCGCGGCGGCGCAGAAGCGCGGGGACAAGGCGGTTGTCCGGGAGGCCGTCAAGGCGCTGGAGCTCGGTACCCCTGAGGCATGGCGCGCGTTCCTGGAGACCGGTTACCGCATCGCTCAGGCGGAGGACGACCGCGTCGCCGTCTTCACCATCCTTCACTCGGCGCAGAAGAACGGCGACAGGGCGGTTGTCCGGGAGGCCGTCAAGGCGCTGGAGCTCGGTACCCCTGAGGCCCTGCGCAAGTTCGTGGAGACCGGTTACCGCCTCGCTCAGGCGGAGGACGACCGCGTCGCGGTCTTCACCATCCTCGCCGACCCGACCATCAGCCCCGCTCTTCGCGCGGCGGCCGAGGACGTCATCGACGGCACGCCGGAAGAGCTGCGGCACTTCCTGGAGGTCGGACGGTACGAGGTCGGCCGCTAGGACGTGTCTCGCCCGGAGCGCACGACGACCCCGCTCCAGGACGCCGGCAGCGACGGCCGAGGCCGCTCGGCGCCCCGGCGTCCACCGGGGCGCCGGTTCGTTCAGACGCTGAGGGGCACCTCGTGGATCTCGTCGGCCTTGTGGCCCGTGCGTTCGTGGATCCTCTGGACCGCGTCGGCCGAGGGGCCGGTGGAGAGGCAGTAGACCGTGCCGGACTCGGGGTCCGCCCAGGCCTGCTTGAAGTGCACACCCTCGTCCTTCTCGATGGCGAGATCGGCGGCGTGTGCCTCCCGGAGCTGGTCGCCCGTGATCCCCACCATCCCGTGGTGGACGTCCATGTACGTACCCATCTCGTTCCACCTCCTCCTCCCATGGTGCGCCCCGCCCCTCGGTCACGGCCAGAGCAGCTCCCGTGCCCAGCCCGAGGCCGAGGTCGCGTCGAGGCGGTACCGCAGCCGCAGGTGGCGGCGCTGCTCGTCGCCCTGGAAGAACTCGACCTCGGACGGCTGGAGGATGTACAGCGTCCAGGTCGGCGCGTGGGCGCCCGGCTCCGCCCGCGCCCGGTCCCAGGCGGCCCGGCCGGCGGCGTTCAGCTCCTCGACCGAGTCGAGCACCTCGCTCTGGCGGCCGACCAGCGCCGAGGCGACGGCGCCCGTGGAGCGCGCGTGCAGGTCCTCGTACGCCTCGCCCTGTGTGCCCGTGACGACCCGGCCGCGCAGTCGGACCTGGCGGCCCTGGACCGGCCAGTAGAAGCCGAGCGCGGCCTCGGGGCGGGCGGCGAGCTGGCGGCCCTTCGCGCTGGTCGCGTGGGAGGCGAAGTGCCAGCCGCGTTCGTCGGCGCCGTGGAGCATGACCGTACGGACGTCGGGGCGTCCGTCCTCGTCGACGGTCGCGAGTGACATCGTGTGCGGCTCGGTCTGCCCGGCCCGGGCCGCCGCCACGAACCAGTCGTGGAAGAGCGCCAGCGGCTCGGCGGGGGCGGTCTCGGGGGCGAAGCCCGGGAGGTCGGTGTCCCAGACCCGGAGGGAGCGGAGCGTGCTGTCGAAGTCGGTCATGCGGCCACCCTAGGTCGTGTCCGGAAGGTCCCGCCCGGCTCACGACCGCGGGCGGACGGCGATGGCTCGCGGACACTCCCGGGGCCCGTGCGTCCACCCGTACTCCTTCACCGGCACGGCGTTGGCGGCGCGCTGGACGTCGTCGCGGATCTTCTTCGCGACGAGGTTCTTCCACGGTGTGCGGGGGAGGGTGCGGACCATGGCCATGCGCAGGGCGATCTTCCAGCGCGAGGAGACCGTCATCTCCCTGACGAACCCGGCGGCGAACCTCTGGTTCAGCTCCACGCCGGGCCGCATCTCGCGTTCGTACGCCTCGAAGGCGACCCGGTGGTCGCCGCGTGCCGCCGCCAGTTCGCCCGCCAGGACGTACGCGCCGGTCAGGGCGAGGCCCGTGCCCTGTCCTGAGGCGGGGGACGAGCAGTGGGCGGCGTCGCCGAGGAGGACGACGCGGCCGCTCGACCAGCGGTCCATCTCGATGAGGGCGATGGAGTCGAAGGAGAAGTCGTCGGCGTCGGCCGAGTCCGCGATGAGCCGGGGGATCTCCCAGTCGTCGCCGGCGAAGGCGTCGGCGAGCAGGCGCTTCTGCCGCTCGGTGTCGTGGTGGTCGTACGACAGCTCGTCGGGGGAGGCGAAGACGAAGCAGTTCTTCGCGGTCTGCTCCGCCTCGCCCGCGGCGCTGTAGACGGAGATCAGCTTGTCCGGGCGGGCGTGGTAGGTCTCCCAGCGGGTGAGGCCCAGCCGGTTGGGGGCGGTGAAGATCGAGATGTACGCGCCGAGGTGCCGCTTGTAGCGCCGCTCGTCGCCGAAGACGAGCCGGCGGGTGTGGGAGTGCAGTCCGTCGGCGCCGACGACCAGGTCGAAGCGGCGGCGGGCGCCGCTCTCGAAGGTGACGTCGACGCCGTCGCCGTCGTCGTGCAGGGCGGCGACGGAGTCGCCGAAGAGGTACTCGACGTCGTCCCGGGTCCGCTCGTACAGGATCCGGGCGAGATCGCCGCGCATGATCTCGTCGTCCTGCTCGACCCGGCCGCCGAAGATCTCCGCGGGCATCCGGCCGACCGTGCGGCCCTGCGCGTCGACGTAGGAACCGCCTTCCATGGCGGTGGAGTCGGCGCGGATCTCGTCGAGGACGCCCATCCGGCGGCAGACCTCGACGGCGGTGCCGCGGATGTCGACCTTGTAGCCGCCGGTGCGGAGTTCGGGGGCGCGCTCGACGACGGTGGCGGTGAAGCCGTAGCGGTGGAGCCAGAGGGCGAGGGCGGGGCCGGCGACGGAGGCGCCGGAGATCAGGACGGTCTTGTTCACGAGGGGGTTCGTGGGCGTCATGGCGGACTCCTCGTCGGGTGCGCGGCGCCGGAGCGGCGCCGCGCACCCGAATATACGGATGTCCTAAACGCTTGTCTATGACGTGTGTATAGATTCTGACGCCTGTATGGATCCTGGTGCTCGCGAGGACCCCGTCGCGGGCCCGGGCCACCGGGTGCGGCGGATCCTCCCGTCACCCGCGGCCGAGCACCACCGTCCCCGAGGAGCAGAACCAGCCGCCCGTCCCCGAGGCCACGGCGAGCTCCGGCAGGCTCCCGTCCGCCCGCCGCACCTGGAGCCCCGGCGCCTCTCCGCGCAGTTGTCGCACGGCCTCCACCAGCAGGAACAGTCCCCGCATCCCCGGATGGCAGGCCGAGAGCCCGCCGCCGTCGGTGTTCACCGGCAGCCGGCCCTTCTCCTCGACGAACGGACCGCCCTCCCCCTTGGCGCAGAAGCCCAGGTCCTCCAGCGTCACCAGCGTCATGTAGGTGAAGGCGTCGTAGATCTCCGCGAGATCGATCTCCTCCGGCCGCACCCCCGCCCGCTCGAAGGCGAGCCGACCGCTGACCGCCGCAGGGGAGACCGTGAAGTCCTCCCACTGCGACATCGTGGTGTGCGAGACGTGCGCGCCCGTGCCGAGGATCCAGACGGGCGCCTTCGCCGTGTCCGGCACGTACTCCTCGGCGGCGAGCAGCACCGCGCAGCCCCCGTCGCTGCGGATGCAGCAGTGCAGCTTGGTGAAGGGGTCGGCGATCATCGGCCCGTCCAGCACCTCGTCGACGGTGATCGGTTCGCGGAACATCGCCTCCGGGTTGAGCGCGGCGTTCGCCCGCGCCTGGACGGCCACCTCGGCGAGCTGCTCCAGGGTGGTGCCGTACTCGTGCATGTGGCGGCGGGCGGCCATCGCGTACTTCGCGATCAGGGTGTGCCCGTGGGGGGCCTCGAACTGCAGCGGGCCGCGCGCGCCGAAGGAGAGGTTCGCGGTGCGCCGCCGGGCCTTGATGTCGGCGCGCGCGGTCGATCCGTAGACCAGCAGGACGGCGTCGGCGTGGCCCGCGGCGATGGCGTCGGCCGCGTGCGCGGCCATGACCTCCCAGGTGGCGCCGCCGACGGAGGTCGAGTCCACCCAGCGGGGGCGCAGCCCCAGGTACTCGGCGACCTCGACGGGCGCGAGCGTGCCGAGGCCCGCCGAGGCGAGGCCGTCGATCACCGAACGGTCGAGGCCGCTGTCCGCGAGGGCGCGGCGAGCGGCCTGGGCGTGCAGAGTGTAGGGAGTGGCCTCGTCGACGCGGCCGCAGTCGGAGAGGGATATGCCGACGACGGCGACGCGGCGCCCGGCGCGGTTCCGTGAAGTGGTGGGCATGAATCTGACGGTACATCAGATATGCGTGGATGAGCTCGGATCGGGAGGCACGGATGGCGAGAAGCGAGGCCGGGGACGTGGACGGCTACCTCGAGGAGATCGCGGAGGCGGACCGGCTCACGGTCCTGGTCCGGCTGCGCGAGCTGTGCCGCACGGAGCTCCACGGCTTCGAGGAGGTCATGGCCTACGGAATGCCGGCCTACCGCCGCCCCGGCGCCGAGCCGGAGATCGCCTTCGCCGCGCAGAAGCAGTACATCTCCTTCTATCTGATGCGCCCGGACGTCCGGGAGGGCTTCGAGGAGCGGCTGGCCGGCCAGGACATGGGCAAGGGCTGCCTGCGCTTCCGGCGCACCGAGAACGTCGACTTCGACCTCGTGCGGGACCTTCTGCGGGCGACCGCGCGCGGCCCCGGCGAGATCTGCTGATCCGCGCTCTGTGCTTCTGCCCCTCCCGGCCCTAACATGACGGGCCGTCAGATACGGAGGGGAGCTCCATGGACGCCGCCTTCACCGCGGAGCAGGACGAGATCCGCCGCACCCTGCGCGAACTGCTCGCCAAACGCTCCGGACCCGCCGAGGTCCGCGCCGCCGTCGAGACCCCCGAGGGGTACGACACCGATCTGTGGCACCGGATGTCCGACACCCTCGGGCTCCCCGGACTCGCCCTTCCCGAGGAGTACGGCGGCGGCGGTCGCGGCCCGGCCGCACTCGCCCTCGCCTGCGAGGAGACCGGCCGGGCCCTCGCCCCCTCCCCGCTCCTGTCCACCGCCGTCCTCGCCGCCCCGCTGATCCTCGCCCTCGGCAGCGAACGGCAGCGCGCCGACCTCCTGCCGGGCGTCGCCGACTCCTCCCTGACCTGCGCCCTCGCGGTGGCCGGCACGTCACTCGCCCTCGCGCTCGGGCTGACCGGCGACAACGCCGACGGCTCCTGGGCCGGGGGCGGGCGGGCCGGCGGCATCCAGGCGCGCTCCGAGGAGGGAGGGTGGCGGCTCTACGGGGAGGCGCCCCAGGTCCTCGACGGCCACAGCGCCGGGCTGCTCGTCGTCGCCGCGCACGCAGGCGGCTTCGCGCGGAGCCGGACCCTGCTCTTTCTCGTACGGGGCGACGCCGCCGGACTTCTCCGGGCGCGGCAGCCCGTCCTGGACGCCACCCGCCCCCAGGCGATCGTGCAACTGCGCGACGTGGAAGCGGAGTTGCTCGGCGAGGAGCCGGTCGACGCGCTCGGGGCGCTCGCCGCGACCGGACGGACGGCGGCGGTGGCCCTCGCGGCCGAGGCGGTCGGCGCGGCCCAGGAGGCCCTGGACCGCACGGTCGCGTACGCGGGGTCCCGTGAACGGTCCGGCAGGACCGCCGGGTGCCGGGCCGTCCAGCACCGCCTCGCCGACCTGTACGCGCAGGTGGAGGCGGCGCGCTCGCTGACCTACGGCGCGGCCCGCGAACCCGCCGCCGGTGCGCTCGCGCTCGCGTCCGCCCTGGAGGTGCTGCGGGCGGTGGCGGAGGAGGCGATCCATCCGCACGGCGGCGGCACCGGCTCCACCTGGGAGCGCGAGGCCCGCCCGTACGTCGAACGGGCGACGGCCGACGAGCTGCTCCTCGGGCCGGTGCGGCGGCTGCGGGCCCGGATGGCGCAGGAGACCGGACTCTTCGGGGAGGTGGCGGCGTAGTGGCCGTCGGAGTGCGTCTGATGCAGAAGGTGTCGTCCACGCGGACGTTCGCGAAGGTCGCGCCGCACTTCATACCGGCGATGGACCGGGCGGTGCACCGGCTGACGCGGGGAAAGGTGATGCTGAGCGCCCAGATGCTGCCGGGCCTCGTCCTCACGGTGCGGGGCGCGAAGTCGGGGCTGCCGCGGGTGACGCCGCTGGCCTGCGTCCCCGAACCGGGGGGCACCTGGCTGCTGATCGGCTCCAACTTCGGGCGGGAAGGGCATCCGGCGTGGACCGGGAACCTTCTGAACTCCCCTGACGCGGAGGTGAGTTGGCGTGGCGAGGCGATCCTCGTGCGGGCCGAGCTGCTGCGCGGGGACGAGCGGGCGGCCGCGTGGCAGACGGCGCTCGGGTTCTGGCCGCCGTACGCGACGTACCAGGCCAGGGTGGAGCGGGAGATCAGGCTCTTCCGGCTGACGCGTCGACAGCGACCGGGTCGAACGGGGGCCGGGGCCGCCTGACGCCCGGAGCCGCGGGTGCCCGGCCCGGGGCTCGCATGGGAACGCCGACGACGGTCTGTGGTGCGGACCGTCGTCGGCGCGACAGGACGAACGAGGCAGGGGGGCGGGGTGAGGACTCTTCGGCGACCGCTCCTACTTCGTGGGCTTCTTGCCCGTGATCCCCAGGTGCACCAACAGTGCGAGGTTCGGCTTCAGTTCGGCCTGCTTCACACCCCAGGTCTGGAAGCCCTTCTGGTGGCCGGCCACCGAGGCCAGCATCGCCACCAGGGACCCCGCCATCGCCGCGGGGCTGACATCCTTGTCGACCTTCCCCTTGGACTGGAGTTCCTTCACCGCGTCCGTAAGGGAGTTGGTGACGGAGTTCAGGATCTTCATGCGGATCTTGTAGAACCGCTTGTCGCCCTCCGCGGCCCCGAGGTCCACGACCCGCAGGATCGCGTCGTGCCGCCGCCAGAAGTCCAGGAAGCCCTCGACGAGTTCCTCGGAGGTCTGCCAGCCGGCCTTGCCGACCCAGGAGCGCCCGGAGACCAGGTCGGTCAACCCCGCGCCCTCCTTGGCCATTTCCTCCGCGATCTCGAGAACGGCGCCCTCGACGTCGGGGAAGTACTGGTAGAACGTCGCGGGTGAAGTGCCCGCCTTCCGGGCCACGTCGATGACCTTGACGTCCCGGTACGGCGAGGAGCTGAGCATCTCGCTGAGGCAGTCGAGCAGCTTCTGCCGCGTCGCCTGGCCGCGTCGTCCGGCCACGCGGCCGTCGACGGTGCGTACTTGTCCTGTCATGCCGTCAGCTTACCGAGGGGTGATCGGCGCGCGATTCGGCCGACTGCAAATGGGGTGCACCCCCTCCCGGGCGGTCGAGGGGGGCGCCCCGGGATCGCGGAGCCGGGCCGCATCATGAATAAGCTTATTAACAGCCTGTGGAAAACTTCGGTGGACAACTCACGGAATCCCACGCCCGGCGGGTCCCTATATGGCGGTATGTTCGATTACGGGGCGTGCGGGGCGGGTCACCCGGACCTAGCGTGGAGGCATGGCCGTATTCACAGAGGGCACCCCCTGCTGGGTGGAGGCGCAGCTCCCCGACCTCGAGGCGGGCAAGCGGTTCTACGGCGAACTCTTCGGCTGGACTTTCGACCCCGACCGCGACGAGGCCCGCAAGAACGGCAAACGCGTGGCCGGCCTCATCCCGAAGCGGGACGGCCGGATGCCCACCACCTGGACCGTCTTCCTCGCCACCCGGGACGCCGGCACCCTCGCCGCCCGGATCAAGGCCGCGGGCGGCCAGATGATCATGGAGCCGTACCCCGTCGGACCCTTCGGGGTGCTGGCGCTCGCCGCCGACCCCGGGGGCGCGGTCTTCGGCCTGCGCCAGGCCGGTGACGACGAGGGCTTCGAGCGGACGATGCTCCCGGGATCCTTCTGCTGGATGGAGGTCTACACGAGGGAACGGGACGCGGTCGACACCTTCTACGCCTCCGTCTTCGGTTACCTCGGCAGCCAGGTGGAGCCGGACGCGGAGGGCAGGGAGAGGGACTTCGACTACCGCGTCTGGTCCCCGCCGGGCTCCCGTCCGGGCGACGACACGTCCTTCGGCGGCCGTGCCGTCCTCACCGAGGCGTTCCCGGCCGAGCTGCCGGGGCACATCCTGGTCTACTTCGCCGTCGACGACTGCGACGAGACCTGCGCGACGGCCACCGCCCTCGGCGGCCGCGTCACGAACCCGCCCTTCGACACCCCGCACGGCCGCATCGCCGTCCTCCGCGACAACCAGGGCGCCCGCTTCGCCGTCCTCGCGGAACCGGCCGAGGAGGCCGTCGCCGAGTCCGTGCGCGAACCGGAACGGGATCCCTCGGACGCCCCTTCGGACGGGTCGTCGGACAAATCGGCTGAACCCTCCGAAAAGCCCTCCGCCCCGCCCGGCGAAATGAGATAGGACACCCCGATCCGCCCCCGGGTTCGCAACCGTCGCCTCGGACAGGAAGAATCAGGGCCACGGGGCCGTATTCTCATGGCCCGTACGGGGAGGTGGCAGGCAAGTGGAGCAGCTGACGCAGCACGACCCGAGACGGATCGGGCCCTTCGAGGTGCTGGGCCGGCTCGGCGCAGGTGGCATGGGGCTGGTCTATCTCGCGCGCTCGGCGTCCGGGCGGCGCGTGGCGATCAAGACCGTGCGGACCGAGCTCGCCGAGGACCAGCTGTTCCGCGTCCGCTTCACCCGTGAGGTCGAGGCGGCACGTGCCGTCTCCGGCTTCTACACGGCCGCCGTCGTCGACGCCGATCCCCGGGCCGCCGTGCCCTGGCTCGCCACCGCGTACGTGCCCGCGCCCTCCCTCGAAGAGATAGTGAACGAGTGCGGGCCGCTGCCGGCCCAGGCCGTGCGGTGGCTGGCCGCCGGTGTCGCCGAGGCCCTGCAGTCCATCCACGGCGCGGGCCTGGTCCACCGCGACCTCAAGCCGTCCAACGTCCTCGTCGTCGAGGACGGCCCCCGGGTGATCGACTTCGGCATCGCCTCCGGGGTCTCGAACACCCGCCTGACCATGACCAACGTCGCCGTCGGCACGCCCGCGTACATGTCGCCCGAGCAGGCCCGCGACTCGCGCAGCGTCACCGGGGCCAGCGACGTCTTCTCGCTCGGCTCGATGCTGGTCTTCGCCGCCACCGGGCACGCGCCCTTCCACGGCGCGAACCCCGTGGAGACGGTCTTCATGCTGCTCCGGGAGGGGCCGGACCTGGAGGGCCTGCCGGACGAGCTGCGCCCGCTCATCGAATCCTGCATGCAGATGGACGTCTCGCGCCGGCCCACCCCGGCCGACCTCCAGGCGCAGCTCGCACCGCATCTCTTCGGATCCGGCAGCGACGACAGCGGTACGGCCTCGGCCTGGCTGCCGCAGCGCGCCACGGCCATGATCGAGACGCGCCGCGGTGGCCGTCCGAGCCCCCCGCCGCCGCCGACGGCCCCGCCGACGCCTCCGCGTCCGCCCCGCCCCACGCCCGAGTGGGGCGGCGACGCCCACTCCGGTCAGGCCGGCCCCGGCCGTCATGCCGCGCCCGCGGAGGCCGCCGGTCCCGTACGGCTCGCCGGTGCCGCCGTCCCGATCGGTCCCGGCCTGCGGGTCGCCGACACCCGCGCGGCCCTCGGCCCGGTCGTCGACGCGGGCCCGACCACCGGCTGGGTCCGGCCGCCCGGCGGCGGCCCGAACGGTGCCGAGCCCGGCCCGCCCCCCGGTTCCCGCCCGCTGCCCGCGCCCGCTCCGGAGGCCCCGCAGGACCCGCCGCACTGGCGGCCCTGGCGCTTCCGGATGTCGAACGACGTCTGGGGCACCCCGGTGGTCGCCGGCGACCTGCTCTACGTCACCTCCTTCGAGGTGCACGCCCTGGACGTGGCCAGTGGCCGCCGTCAGTTCAAGACGCGGGACGTGGCCTGGTCCATGGCCGTGGCCCAGGGGCGTGTCCACGCCTCCGACGGGCCCACGCTGTACGCGCTCGACGCCACCGACGGCAGCGAGCGGTGGCGGCTCCAGACGGACGCCTGGGTGTACTCCCTCAAGGTCGACCGGGGCACGGTCGTCACCGGCACCAGGGGTGGCGGGGTCCAGGGCTGGGAGGCGTCCAACGGCGCCAAGCTGTGGGAGGTCACCGGCGCGCAGACGGACTTCGAGACGCCGGAGGCCGGGCCCGCCGTCCACGGCGACACGGTGTACGTGTGGCGCGACGCCCGGCTCCAGGCGCTCGACGCCCGTACGGGTGCGGAGCGCTGGTCGTACCCGGTCGGTGACGCCGTCTCCTGCGGCAACGTCCCCGTGCGGGTGACGCCGGCCGAGGACGGCTGTGTCTATGTCTCGGCCGGCACCCGCGTGCTGTCGATCGACATCGTGAGCGGGCGGGTCCGCTGGCACTTCGAGGCGCCGGCCGTCTTCCTGTCCCCGCCGGCCTTCGCCCCGGGGCCCGCGGTCACGGGCGGCGGGGTCTATCTCGCCGACTACCTCGGAACGGTGTACGCGCTCGACGCGACCACCGGCCAGGACCGCTGGCGGATCGCCACCGAGTCCCGGCAGTCGATCGAGCCGGTCCTGGTCGTCGACGGCAACGTCCATGTGGGCAGCGGCAGCGCGCTGTACACGCTCGACGCGGTGACCGGTACCCCGAAGTGGCGGTTCGCCGCGGGCGGCGAGCTGATCGGCACGCCGGTCGTCGCCGACGGCCGGGTGCACTTCGGCTCGGCCGACCACGTCCTGTACACGCTGGACGCGATGGGCGGCCAGCTCCGCTGGAAGCTCGCGACCGGCGGCGAGATCACCGGCTCGCCGGTGGCGCGGGCCGGGGTCGTGTACGCGTGCAGCAAGGACCGCTGTGTGTACGCGCTGGACGCGGTGAAGGGCACGGCGACGGGCCGGGGGGCGGCCGCGCCCAGGGCGTGAACCCCGCCGGGCCGGGCGCGCCCGTGCGCGCCGGGTCAGGCGCGGCGGTTCGGGTCCGGCGGCTCGGGTGGTGCGTCCGTGTGCCAGGACGGGACGTCCATGGTCCGCGTGGGTGTCCCGTAGGGGTCGTCCGGCGTGGGGTACCCGGGCGGCGAGGGGTAGCCCGGCTGGGTGGGCTCGGTGGGCCCGGGAGGTCGGGCCGCCTCCGGTTCGAGGGGGACCTGGCGCTGGCGTGAGCGGCCCGACATGACCGCCGACGCGATGAGGAGCAGGACTCCGCCGCCGAAGGCGTTCGCGACGCCGTCGCCGAGCCCCGTACCGTCGCCGGCGATCGTGAGGCTGCCCTCGGCCTGGCCGACCCGGACCATCCACAGGACGGTGAAGCCGAGCACGATCACCCCGGCGAGGGCGACGAGCAGGCGGGAGCGGAACACCACGCCGGCGAAGGCGACGACGGCCGCGAAGGCGAACGGCAGCAGGATCGAGCCGATCACCTCCGCCTTGGCGTCGGTGATGCCCCCGAACAGGTCCTCGATGCGGTAGTCGCTGCCGTGACGGCCGTCGTACCAGGCACGGAAGGGGCTCCAGACGGCGGCCGTCGCTCCGGCGAGGGCCAGAACCGAGCCGATGACGTTGCGGATCATCGATCGGCCTCCTCGCGGTCCGGCTCTCGCTGTCGACGCTACGCCGGGTGCGGGGGCGCCGCCACGCGGCGCTAGGGTGGCGCGGACACGACAGGAAGGGCCGGGGATGGCAACGGGGACGGCGCGACGTCGGGGCATCAGGCTCACGGCGACGCTCACGATGGTGGTGCTCGCGCTGACGGGGTTCCAGACGACGAGCTACGGCAAGGGCAAGAGCGGCAGGAGCAAGAGCAGCAGCTCCAGCGGTGGCGGCTGCTCCAGCTCCAAGAAGAAGAACGACGACTACGACAACAGCGGCTACGACGGCTCGGGCGGCGGCGACTCCACCACCGCTCCCGCCTCGCCGAGCGCCACGTCGTCCTCGACGGTGGAGGTGGTGGTCGTGGATTGTGTGAAGCCCGCGCAGAAGAAGCGGAAGGGCAAGCCGGCCCGCAAGGCGGACACGACGGCGACCCTGCGGATCACCTCGCGTGAGACCTTCACGGAGACCTTCGAGGTCAGGGTGGACTTCGAGGGCTCCGGAGGTGTGGACGTCGACGACGCCCGGAAGCTCGTGACGGTGGAGCCGGGTGAGACGAAGACCTTCGACATCGCGATGGAGTCGCCGAAGGCGGTCGACCGGGTCAAGGCGTGTGCGATCGCGGGCGTCACCGTCCAGTAGGGTGACGTGCGCTCGTCAAGACGGGCGTTCTCCGCTCATTCGTCATCTGCACACACTCAACGGGGGTTGAAGCGTGAAGCTTCGTCATGTCCGTGCCATCGCCGTCTTCGGCATCGCCCTGGTCGCGCTCACCGGCGCCCGCGGCTCCAACGGCGGCAGCTGCGGCGGTTCCAGCTCCGGCGGCGGATCCAGCAGCTCCAGCAGCGGCGGCTCCGACAGCTCCAGCAGCAGCGGGGGCTCCGACAGCTCCAGCAGCTCCAGCGGCGGTCTGACCACCGGTGGCGTCGGCGGCTCGTCGAAGGACAAGGCCCAGCGCGACGTCCGCATCGACGAGTGCAAGCTCAGCGACGACCGCAAGAACCTGGTCGCCAAGGTGACGATCACCAACAGCGACTCCTCGGCGTACCTCTACGACGTCTCCCTGCAGTTCAAGGGTGACGCGAACGCCAATGTCGCGATCGCGAAGGCCACCGACGTCCGCGTCGAGGCGGGCGCCTCCACGGCAGCCGAGGCGACCACCCCGTACACCGGCACCGGCGACGGCTCCGAGTACACCCGGTGCGTCGTCGTCGACGCCGACCGCACCATCGGCTGATTCGCGCCCGGACCTACCGCAGCCGGTAGCCGTCCCCTCTCCGGGTGAAGAGCTCGGCCTGCCGCTCCGGCGGCAGGTTCCCGAGCGTCACCAGGTGCGGGGCGTGGGCGAGGGCCTGCGCGCGGGCGGCCTCCTTGGCCGACCAGAGGGCGCGGACCGTGCCCTGGACCGCCGCGGTCGGGTACGAGGCGATGACGGCGGCGGCCCGGCGCGCGGCGTCCAGCGCCCCGCCGGGCTCCGTCAGCTCGGAGACGAGCCCCGTCTCGAACGCCCGGCGGGCCGAGATCCGCTCGGCCGTCCCCATCAGCGCCATCCGCGCCACCTCCCCGAACGGCATCCTCTGCGCCATGTGGATCGTCTCGAAGGCGCTGACCATCCCGTAGGCGGTGTGCGGGTCGAAGAAGGACGCCTCCTCGCCCGCGACGAGGAACTCGGCCTCCCCGAGCAGGTAGAACGCCCCTCCGCAGGCCATCCCCTCCACCGCGGCCACGACCGGTTTCCACAGGTCGTTCGCCTTGGGTCCGATGGCGATCAGCGGATCGTCGATCGTGTACGGGGAGGAGGGCTGGGGGACGTCGGCGGAGCGGTCGATGCCGGTGCAGAAGGCCCGGGTGCCCGCGCCGGTGAGCACGACCGCCCGCACCTCGTCCGCGTAGCGGAACTCCCGCCAGGTGTCGGCGAGTCGGCGGGCCATCTCCAGGGTGATCGCGTTGTGCTTCTCGGCCCTGTCGAGGGTGACGACCGCGACACCGGTCTCCTTGTCGCGTACGACGGTGACGGTCATCCCCGCTCCAGGAGCCAGCGCGGCACGGTGACGCCGTCGATCTCGGTGAAGGCCACCCGCACACCGGCCCCGATCCGCAGCCGCGCCGGATCGACCGAGTCGAGCGCCGCGTCGGGGGTGGCGACGACATTGCCGACGAGCCTGATCCGGGGCGCGTCGGCGAGCTCGACGACGACGGCGTTGTACGGGGCCTGGGCGGCGTAGTCGGGCAGGAGCGGCGGGTGGGGCAGGACGTACGACCAGATCCGGCCGCGCCCCGACATCAGGCGCCACTCGGCGGCGAAGGACTGGCAGTGCGGGCAGCAGGGCCGGGGCGGGAAGCGCAGCTCCCCGCAGTCGGCGCAGCCCTGGATCCTCAGCTCGCCCCGGGCGGTGTACTCCCAGAAGGGGGCGCCGTCCTCGTCGACGACAGGGGTCAGCATCGTGTCTCAACTCCTCAGGCTCGAAGCAGGATCGCCGACGTGGGGACGCCCTCACCGGCGGTGACCAGGCAGGTGGCGGCGTCCGGGACCTGGGCGGTGGAGCTGCCGCGGAGCTGCTTCACGCCCTCGTTGATGAGGTTGAAGCCGTGGACGTACGCCTCGCTGAGCCCCCCGCCGCCGGTGTTGATCGGCAGGCGGCCGCCGATCTCCAGCGCGCCGCCCTCGGTGAACGCGGCGCCCTCGCCGCGGTCGCAGAATCCGTACCCCTCAAGGGAGAGCGGGATGAGCGGGGTGAACGCGTCGTAGATCTGGGCCACGTCGACGTCCTGCGGTCCGAAGTCGGCCTGCTTCCACAGGTGTCGGGCGGCGGTCCAGGCGGGGCCGGAGAGCGGGTCGTCGTTCCAGTAGTTGACCATCCCGTGGTGCTGGGCGGGCAGTCCCTGGGCGACGGAGTGGACGTACACGGGCTTCTGCCGGCAGTCGCGGGCCCGTTCGGCGCTGACGATGACGCAGGCCAGCGCCCCGTCGGTCTCCAGGCAGTTGTCGAAGAGGCAGAGGGGCTCGCTGATCCAGCGGGCGGTCATGTACATCTCGCGGGTCAGCGGCCGCTCGTACATGATCGCGGCCGGGTTCTGGTTGGCCCGGTTGCGGCAGGCGAGGGCGACGTTGAAGAGGTGGTCGCGGGTGGCGCCGTACTCGTGCATGTAGCGGCGGGCGAGCATCCCGATCTCGTCGGTGGGGCGCAGCAGCCCGAAGGGCCGGGTCCACTGGCCGGGGGTGGGCAGCTGCACGGCGGTGTTCTTCCACGGCCGGGGGCCGCTGCCGCGTTTGCGGGACCGCCAGGCCACGCCGACGCTCGCCTGGCCGGTGGCGACGGCGGCGGCGAGGTGGCCGACGGTGGCGCAGGAGCCGCCGCCGCCGTAGCCGATCTTGGAGAAGAAGGTGACGTCTCCGGCGCCGATGGCCTTGGCGACCTCGACCTCGTCGGTCTCCTCCATCGTGTACGAGGCGAAGGCGTCGACCTCCGAGGGGGCGATGCCGGCGTCGTCGAGGGCCGCGAGGATCGCCCGGCAGGCGAGCGTCTTCTCGGATTCGGGGAGCCGTTTGGCGAACGGTGTCTGTCCGATCCCGACGATGGCCGTGGCGTCCTTGAGCACTGCAACCTCCCCGATCGCGAGCTGCTGACAGCGCGTCAGGGTACAGCTAATCTGACGGATAGTCAGCTACGGGTGCGGCGGAAGGGACTGCAATGCGCGGTGACCTGGAATGGGGCTCCATAGCGGGGCTGGTGCGCTCGGCGGCCGAACGGTACGGCACGGCCGAGGCGGTCGTCGACGGCCGTACCCGCGTCTCGTACGAGGAGCTGGGCGAACGCGTCGAACGCGCGGCGGCGGCCTGCATGGCGGCGGGCGTGGAGCCGGGCGACCGGGTCGGGATCTGGGCGCCGAACACCCTGGACTGGATCGTCTCGGCCCTCGGCGCGGTGACGGCGGGCGCGGTGCTCGTCCCGTTGAACACCCGCTTCAAGGGCACGGAGGCGGCCTACGTGCTGGCGCGCTCCCGGGCGAAGCTGCTCTTCATCACGGGAACGTTCCTGGGCACCTCGTACGTCGCGTCCCTGCGCCGCGCCGGAGTCGAACTCCCCTCCCTGGAAAGGGTCGTGGTGCTCGCGGACGCCGCGCCCGAGGACTACACGACCTGGAAGGACTTCCTCGCCGCGGGGGAGTCCGTCTCCTCGGCGGAGGTACGCGCCAGGGCCGACGCCATCGACTCCGCCGAGCCCTCGGACATCATCTACACCTCGGGGACGACCGGCGCCCCCAAGGGCGCGGTGATCACCCACGCGCAGACGCTGCGCTGCTACGGAATCTGGTCCGAGCTCGCCGGCCTGCGGGAGGGGGACCGCTACCTGATCGTGAACCCGTTCTTCCACACCTTCGGCTACAAGGCCGGGATCATCGCCTGCCTGATGCGGGGCGCGGTGATGGTCCCGCAGCCCGTCTTCAACGTGGACACCGCGCTCGCGAACATCGCCGCCGAACGCATCTCGGTCCTGCCGGGACCGCCGACCCTGCACCAGTCGCTGCTCGACCATCCCGCCCGGTCCTCGTACGACCTGTCCGCCCTGCGGCTCGTGGTCACGGGCGCGGCCGTCGTACCGCTGCGGCTGGTGGAGCGGCTGCGCGGAGAACTGGGCATCGGCACGGTCCTCACGGCGTACGGCCTCTCCGAGGCGAGCGGCATCGTCACCATGTGCCGCCGGGGCGACGCGGCGGACGTCATCGCGACCACCTCAGGACGCCCGATCCCCGGCACGGAGGTCCGGCTCTCGGCGGCGGGCGAGGTCCTGGTGCGCGGCCACAACGTCATGGGCGGCTACTTCGAGGACGAGACGGCCACCGCGGAGGCCGTCGACGCGGACGGCTGGCTCCACACGGGCGACGTCGGCGTCCTGGACGAGGCCGGCAACCTGCGGATCACCGACCGCATCAAGGACATGTTCATCGTCGGCGGCTTCAACGCCTACCCGGCCGAGATCGAGCAACTCCTCGGCCTGCACCCGGACATCGCCGACGTCGCGGTCATCGGCGTCCCCGACGCCCGCCTGGGCGAGGTCGGGAAGGCGTTCGCCGTGCGGCGCCCGCGGGCGAGGGTGACGGAGGACGACCTGGTCGCGTGGGCGCGGCGGGAGATGGCGAACTACAAGGTCCCGCGGGAGGTGGAGTTCGTCGCGGAGCTGCCGAGGAACGCGAGCGGCAAGGTGGTGAAGGGCGTACTGAGGTCACAGCGTCGTCGCTGACCGGCGGAACCGGTGGGCCCGGGGGCGTACGCGCGCCGAGCCGGAGCACGACGATGCCGTGCTCCGCGTGGACCCGCCGCCACCCCGCGCCCTCGGCCCGGCGCAGCACGGCAGGGACCGCGCCGGGCGGGAAGGTGTCGCGGGTGTCCGCCACGATCCAGTCCACCGCCGGGGCCCGGTCCAGCACACCCACGGCCACCAGACTCACCCGCGCGCGGTCGGTGAGATGAGGGGCGAGGCTGTTGCTCGCCGCGACACGGGCGCCGTCGGGAACCAGCCGGAGCGCGGCCCGGGCCGCGGTCTGGCGCGGCCCGTCCAGCCAGAAACCGGGCCGCGCGAGATCCCGCAGCGGCTGACCGGGCAGCAGCAGGAGCGCCACGGCCAGCGGGACGAGCGGAGGGAGCCGGACACCCCGGCGGAGGACGTCGATCAGAGCGGCGAAGGCGATCGGCATGAGCACCGCGGAATAGTGGAACTCCTGCCCCCAGTAAGCGGGGTTGGGCGAGGTGAGACGCCACGCCAGGGTCGGCAGCAGGAGCAGACCGAGCGGGCTGCGCGCCGCGAGACCGGCCGTCACGGCCAGCAGCATCAGAAGGGTGAGCGACTTCACCCCCCATCCGTCGGACATCCCGTGGGCGTACGGCTGGTCGAGGTATCCGTAGCGGCCGTCCGGGGCCCACGCCGGCAGCGCGACGCCGACGACGAGCGCCGTGGACACGGCGGCGAAGGCACACAGCGCGAGACCGGCGCGGCGGTGGTGCCGCGTCAGCAGCAGCCCGAACACCGCGGCGGTGGCGCCCAGATCCTCCTTGACGAGGACGAGGCAGCCCGCCCAGCAGGCGGCCGGAACCCAGCGGCCGTCGAGATGGGCGCGACAGGCGAGGGCCAGCAGCGGCACGGCGAAGGCGACTTCGTGGAAGTCGAAGCCGGTGAGCTGCTGGAGACCCCAGGACAGGCCGTACGCGAGTCCGATCGCCACGCCCGCGCCCGCCCGCCGGAGATGACGCACGGCGGTGCGCGAGACGACGTACACCGAGAGCGCGACGAGCGCCGACTGGACGAGCAGCACCACCTCCACGTGCGGGAAGAGGCGGTAGAGCGGAGCGAGCACGGCCAGGACGGGGTGGAAGTGGTCGGCGAGCAGCGGATACGCCTCGCCGGCGAATCCCGGCGGCGCCGTCGCCGTACGGATCTCGGACACGGGAAGCGAGAGGTCGGCGTACGAGCGGACGGCCTGGCCGAAGATCCCCAGGTCGTAGCCGGTGGTACCGAAGCGCCGGTGCTCGCGCAGGGAGTAGGCGGCGTGAAGGACGAGCACGACGGAGGCGACGAGCGCGGGCCCGGTGCGGGACCGGTGGGAGACCTTCGCGCGGGGAGTGCCGGCGGTGGGCGGAGCCGTGACGGGAGCGAGGAGCGGACGCATCCGGCGACCTTCACGGCCGGCCCCTGAGGACCGGGTGAAGAAGGCTGAGGATTTCCTCAGCCGCCCCCTCCGCGCGGAGGCGATACTCGCCGCATGAGGCTGCTGGTGATCGAGGACGAGGAGCGGCTCGCCGCGTCGCTGCGCCGCGGCCTGTCGGCCGTCGGCTACACCGTCGACGTCGCCCATGACGGCGTGACCGGACTGCACCTGGCACGGGAACACCGCTACGCCGCGGTCCTGCTGGACCTGATGCTGCCCGGACTCAACGGCTACCAGGTCTGTTCCCGGCTGCGCGCCGAGAGCATCGAGGTGCCGGTGATGATGCTGACGGCGAAGAACGGCGAGTACGACGAGGCCGAGGGCCTCGACACCGGGGCCGACGACTACCTGGTCAAGCCCTTCTCGTACGTCGTCCTGGAGGCCCGCCTGCGGGCGCTGCTGCGCCGGGGCGGATCGCGTACCCGGTCCGCCGTTCTGCGCTGCGGCGACCTCTGGCTCGACCCCGCCCGCCGGGCCTGTGGCAGGGGGGAGCGCGCGATCGCGCTGACGCCGAAGGAGTTCGCCGTCCTGCAGACGCTGATGCAGCGGACGGACGAGGTCGTGCCCAAGCTCGACATCCTCGACGAGGTGTGGTCGGCGGACTTCACCGGCGACCCGAACATCGTCCAGGTCTACATCAGCGCGGTGCGCCGGAAGGTCGACCTCCCCTTCGGGACGGAGACGATCGAGACGGTGCGGGGCGGCGGGTACCGGGTGTCGGGGTACGCCGGTGGGTGAGCACCGGACGACGCATGCGGTGTGGGCCACGGGCGCGGCCGCCTGGCTGGTCGTGGCCGCGGCGGTGGCATGGCTGGCCGATGCGGACCGTCGCTTCGGCCCGATGCCGCCGGAGGGTCCTGAGCGCTACGGCACGGACCGGGTGGGGCCCCAGGTCGAGCTGTTGGCCTGGCCCGGATTCCTGATCGGGGCGGTGGGCGTCGCGGCGGTGTGCTGGCTCGCCACGCGGGGCCGCACCAGGTCCGCGCGGTTCCGGGCCACGCTCGCCGCCGCCACGACGTCCGGGCTGCTGTACGGCGCGTACGCGTCCTGGCTCGTGCAGGAGAACCCGGTCAGGCCGTGGCTCGTGGCGGAGGAGGCACTCCGCTGGGGCCTGATGTTCATCGGTCCCTCGGCGGGTGTGCTGACGGCGGCCGCGGTGTGGGCCGCCCTGGGGAGGGGCGGCGGCCGGATCTCCTTCGCCGGACGGCTCGTCCTGACGGCGGCGGGCACGACGGCCGCGCTGTCACTGACCGGGGTGCAGCTGCTCCGGCAGGCACACGTCGAGGGCCCGAGCCAGAACATCGACGAGGTCCTGTGGATCGGAGTGACCACGGGAGTGCCCCTCGTCGCCCTGTGCACCGGGATCCTCGTGCACCTGGCGGCGGGCCGCGCGCTGCGGCCGGTGGAGGCGGTCCGCCAGGAGTTGGAGGACATCGCCGGCCACTCCCTGGACCGCAGGGTCCCGGTCCCGCCGACGGACGACGTGATCGGCCGGCTGGCCCGGACGACCAACGCGACGCTCGACCGACTGGAGCGGGCGTCGGTGCGGCAGCGGCAGTTCGTCGCCGACGCGGCCCACGAGCTGCGCAGCCCGCTCGCCGCCCTGCGCGCCCAGCTCGAATCGGCGCTCCGGCACCCCGAGGGCGTCGCCTGGGCGACGGTGGTGCGGGACGCGGCGGCCGACGTCGTACGCCTCCAGACCCTGGCGGACGACCTGTTGCTGCTGGCGAGCATGGACGGAACACGTCCCGGCGAGCGCGCGTCGGAGGTCGTCGACCTGGCGGCGCTCGCCGAGGATCTCGTACGGGAGCACCAGCACCTGCCGGGGGCTGCGGGCCTGAGGCTGACGTGCCGGACGGACGGAACCGCCCATGTCACGGGCGAAGCCCGCCAGTTGGAACGCCTGCTGCGCAACCTCCTCGACAACGCGTGCCGCCACGCCGACTCCGCGGTGACCGTCACGATCGGCCCCGACGGCGACGCGGCGGTCCTCGAAGTCCTGGACGACGGCCCCGGCATCCCGCCGGCCGACCGTCACCGCGTCTTCGACCGCTTCACCCGCCTCGACGAGTCCCGCGCCCGCACGGCGGGAGGCGCCGGCCTCGGCCTCCCGATCGCCCGCGAGATCGCGACCCGGCACGGCGGAACACTGACGGCGGAGCCCGCGGAGCGGGGCGCGCGGCTGGTGGCGCGGCTGGCGGGGGGCGACGGGTGGCTCCCGCACGCCTCCCGCACACGCGCCGGAGGGCCGGGTTGATACCCGGCCCTCCGGCTGCTGTCCGTTCTGCCCGGCGCCGCGCCGCGCGCGCAGGGTCCCCCCAGACCCATGGCGCTCCCCCGAGCGGCCGACTGCGCTTGCGTCCTGGACAGTTGCGGTCCCGGCGACTCCCCCGATGGTGCCGCCGCGACCGCCCCGTGGTGAGCCGACCCGTGCCCCCGCTGGGCCGGCTCCGGTCGTTACTTGAGCGGCTCGCTCGTGGCGTGGGAGTCGAGCGGCTTGATGGGCTCGCCCGTCGCGTGCGAGTCCATCGTGGTGACGTCCCCGCCCGTGGCGTGGGAGTCGAGCGGCTTGATCGGCTCGCCCGTCGCGTGCGAGTCCAGGGTGGTGATGTCCTCGCCCGTCGCGTGCGAATCCGTGGGCTTGAGGTTGTCGGCCATGGAGTCAGCTCCTGAAGTCGTCGTGCTTGGTGGGACTGAAACGTCCGCCCGGCAATTCCCCCGTGGACCGCCGGGCGGACGTCCAGGGCCGAACACCTTAACGGTGGGGCCTCGTGGCGATCCGTCTGCCCCCCGACGCGACGGATCGACAAGCACGAGAGTGCCGTGCGGCGATAAACGAATGATGAACGCCCAGTCCGGGTCAGGCGACCGCGGCCGGATGGAGCAGTTCGTTCACGAGGGCGGCCTCGGGCGAACGGAGGCCCTCGAAGACGGTCAGCGCCTCGGTCCAGCACACCCGCGCCCGGTCCGTCTGGCCCAGGGCCGCCAGTCCGCGGCCGAGGACCGTGAGGACGTTGGCGCGGCGCCACTCCCCGCCGATGCCGTGGAGCACGGAGAGGGCCTGTTCGGCGTGGGCGGCGGCCGCGGCGTACCGGCGGTCGGCGAGGTGGACCTCGGCGAGCCGGAACAGCGTCATCCCGTGCCACAGGTGCTGCCGGCTCTCCTGGAAGACACCGAGCGCCTCGGTCAGCACGGCCCGTGCCTCGGCGGTCTGGCCCCCTGCCGTGAGGGCGAGCCCGAGCGCGTACTTGCCGTTGGCGAGGCGCAGGGCGAGTCCCGTGTCCGCCTCCGCGTAGATGGCGATGCCCTGCTTGGCGAGTTCGACGGCGCTGGCGACCCTGCCCGTGGCGAGGTGCACGCGCGACAGGTTGCACAGCGCGCTCGCCTCCCCGGGCTTGTTCGCGTCGGCGCGGAAGGCGTCCCGCGCCTCGGAGAGGTGGGTCTCCGCGTCCAGGTGACGGTTCTCGTACAGGGCGAGGATCCCGCGCTCGTTCGGAGCGTTGCCCCGCGTCCACGGATCGCCCGACGAGCGGCCGAGGTCCATCGCGAGCCGGGCCTGCTCGTCGGCCTCGTCGAACCTGCCCGCCGTGCTGTACACCTGGCCGAGCGTCGTGCGGGCCCGGCCCTCGGAGCGGGCGTCGCGGGCGGCCTGCGCCGCGTCCCGCGCGGCCACGGCCGCCATCTCGTACCGCAGGGAGTTGACGCCGGACTCGGCGAGGTCCTTCGTCGCCATCAGGAGGTCGACCGCCCGGCGCAGGGACGGACGGGCCAGGGACTGCTGCGCGCACGCCAGCACACAGTCGGCTTCGGCGTGCAGCCAGTCGAGGGCCTGGGCATGGTCCGAGAACTCCAGCCCGGCGTGGTGCGTGGCTTCCAGATGCGCGACGGTCCGGTCCCCCGGCCGTTCGATCGCGTAGACGCGGGCCGCCGTCGACAGGTAGAAGTCGAGGAGTCGCGACAGGGCCAGTTCCCTTTCCACCGGCGGCTGTTCGTCCCGCTCGGCGCAGGCGCGCGCGTAGAGGCGGACCAGGTCGTGGTAGCGGTAGCGGCCCGGGGCCGCGGATTCCAGGAGGGACGTGTCCACCAGGGCCTCCAGGAGGTCCTCGGTGGTGTGGAGTTCCAGGTCGAGGACGGCCGCGGCGGCTGTGAGGGAGATGTCCGGGCCGTCCGCCAGACCCAGGAGGCGGAAGGCGCGCGCCTGTGCCGGCTCCAGCTGGCCGTAGCCGAGTTCGAAGGTGGCCTTGACCGCCAGGTCGCCCGCCTGGAGCTCGTCCAGGCGTCGGCGCTCGTCGGCCAGTTTCGCCGCCAGGACCGCCACCGTCCAGGTGCGGCGCGCCGCCAGCCGCGAGGCGGCGATACGGATCGCGAGGGGGAGGAAGCCGCAGGCCGCGACGACGTCGAGGGCGGCCTCCCGCTCCGCGGAGACCCGCTCCGCGCCCACGATCCGGGTGAAGAGCTGGAGCGCCTCCTCCGGCGACATGACGTCCAGGTCCACCAGGTGCGCCCCCGCCAGGTCCACCATCCGGATCCGGCTCGTCACCAGCGCCGCGCACCCCGCCGTGCCCGGCAGGAGGGGGCGGATCTGGGCCGCGTCCCGGGCGTTGTCGAGCAGGACGAGCACGCGGCGCCCGTCCAGCGTCGAGCGGTACAGCGCGGCCCGCTCGTCCAGCGAGTCGGGGATCGCGGAGTCGGGGGTGCCGAGGGCGCGGAGGAAGGCGCCGAGGACGGTCTCGGGAGCCGCCGAGCGGGCGCCCGCGCCCTGCAGGTCGACGTACAGCTGCCCGTCGGGGAAGTGGGGACGCGCCTCGTGCGCCACGTGGACGGCGAGCGTCGTCTTGCCGACGCCGCCGATGCCCGCGAGCGCCGACACGGCCATCACGGAACCCTCCGCCGTGGCCAGTCGCGTGCCCAGGTCCCGTACGAAGGAGTTGCGGCCCGTGAAGTCGGGGACCGTGGCCGGCAGCTGCGCGGGACGGGCCACGGCCGGTGCCGGGGCCGATTCCTCGACCGGGCGGGCCAGTTCGGCGTCCGCCTGGAGGATCCGCTGCTGGAGCCGGGAGAGTTCCGGGCACGGGTCGACGCCGAGCTCGTCGGCGAGGAGCCGGCGGGTGTCGGCGTAGACGGCCAGCGCCTCGGCCTGACGGCCGCTGCGGTAGAGGGCCAGCATGAGCAGTTCGCGCAGGCGCTCCCGCAGCGGGTGCGCGGCCGTCAGCGCGGTCAGCTCGGAGACGGCCTCCGCGTGCGCCCCGGCCTCCAGATCCATGTCGAGCCGGGACTCCAGGAGCTGCAGCCGCCATTCCTCCAGGCGCACCCGCTGGGTCTCGGCGTACGGCCCCGGCACGGAGGCCAGCGCCTCGCCGTCCCAGAGACCGAGCGCCTTCGTCAGCCTGCTCCGCGCCGCGCCGCGGTCCCCGGCCGCCCGCAGCTTCTCTGCCTCGGCCGCCAGCTCCTGGGCGACGTTCAGGTCGACCGCGCCGCCCGGGACGCGGATCGCGTAGCCGCCGGCGTCGCTGACGAGGACGCCGGGGGCGAGGATCTTGCGAAGCCGTGAGGCGTAGGTCCGTACCGCCGCCAGCGCCTGGGAGGGCGACTCGTCGCCCCAGATGGCGTCGATGAGTTCGGCGGCCGTGGCCGTGCGGCCCTCGCGCATCAGGAGCGCGGCGAGCAGGGCCCGCTGCTGCGGGGAACCGGAGGGGAGGGCTTCGCCGTCCCGCCAGGCGCGTACGGGTCCGAGCACGCCGAAGCGCAGGTCTCCGCCGCTGTGGAGACCCGCCTCCGGAGCCCGCTGCTCCGGTACTCGCGGCCCGTTCTCACGGTCCATAGCTCCCCCTGCCCGCACCGCTGGTTTCGCCCAAGACAGTCTGCCTTGTCCGGAGGGGGAACGTCAGCATCGGGTGACTGTCTGCACAAGTCCTGCCACAGGATCCGACCGGATCTCCGGGCCGATCCGGCACGATTCGGCCGCCTCGGACCGTCCTACTAGCTGACGGGTCGTCAGATCGACGCTACCGTGAAACGCATGGAGACCTTCCCGAAGATCATCTCGGTGGACGACCACACCGTGGAGCCGCCTCACGTCTGGCGGGACCGGCTCCCGTCCAGGTACCGCGACACCGGCCCCCGGATCGTGCGGGCGCCCCTGAAGGAAATGACCTTCCTCGGCGGTAAGTTCGCGCCCGTCATGGGGGCCAAGGGTGACGACGGGCCCGTCGGCGACTGGTGGGTGTACGAGGACCTGCACCGGCCGCTCACCCGCCTCGACACCGCCGTCGGCTACGACAGGGACGAGATCAGGCTGGAGGTCATCACCTACGAGCAGATGCGTCCCGGCTCCTACAGCGTCCCCGACCGGCTCGCGGACATGGACGTCAACCACGTCCAGTCCGCCCTCTGCTTCCCCACCTTCCCGCGGTTCTGCGGACAGACCTTCACCGAGGCGAGCGACCGCGAACTCGGCCTCCTCGGCATCCGCGCGTACAACGACTGGATGGTGGAGGAATGGTGCGGTCCGGAGGCCGGGGGGCGGCTCATCCCGCTCACCCTCATACCCCTCTGGGACGCCGAGCTCGCCGCGGAGGAGGTGCGGCGCAACGCCGCCCGCGGAGTCCGCGCCGTCGCCTTCTCGGAGATCCCGCCCCACCTCGGGCTGCCGTCCATCCACACCGACTACTGGGACCCGTTCCTGCGGGCGTGCGACGAGACCGGCACCGTCGTCGCCATGCACATCGGCTCCTCCAGCCGGATGCCGTCGACCTCCGCCGACGCCCCGCCCGCCGTCGGCTCCACCATCACCTTCGCCAACTGCTGCTTCTCGATGGTGGACTGGCTGATGAGCGGGAAGTTCGAGCGCTTCCCCCGCGTGAAGATCATGTACGCGGAGGGGCAGATCGGCTGGATCCCGTACATCCTGGAGCGTGCCGACGTGGTCTGGGAGGAGAACCGCGGCTGGGGCGGCGTCGCCGAGAAGGTGCTGCGCCCGCCGTCGGAACTCTTCGCCGAGCACGTCTACGGCTGCTTCTTCGACGACGCCTTCGGGCTGAGGAACCTCGACTCGATCGGCGTCGGCAACGTCCTCTACGAGACCGACTACCCGCACTCCGACTCCACCTGGCCCAAGTCCCGGGAGGTCGGCGAGGCGCAGATGGGCCACCTGGCGCCGGACGTGGTGGAGCGGATCGTGCGGGGCAACGCGATCGAGCTGCTGGGTCTCACGGCGGACGGACTCTGGGTGCCGTAGCGGTGCCGTAGCGGTCCCGAGGCGTACGGCGAACGGCCGCACCCCGTCGCGGGGTGCGGCCGCTCGTGCGTGCGCCCCCGCGCCGGCGGCACCCTCCGCGGCCGTCGCCGCACACCCCTTGTCTGATGGGTCGTCAGACGCAAGCATGAGAGCCGCCGATCGATATGACGACTCGTCAGATCCGGAGGGATCGCCATGGTGGTCTACGGGATGCAGCTCCCGGTCCAGTCGCAGAGCACGATCTACGCCGAGCCCTGGGAGGCCGCCGCCGGCCCCGCCGACCTCGTCGAGATCGCCCGCACCGCCGACCGGAGCGGCTTCGACTACATCGCGAGCTGCGACCACGTCGCCATCCCGCGCCGTCTCGCCGGGCCGATGAGCACCGTCTGGTACGACCCGGTCGCCACGCTCTCCTTCCTCGCCGCCGCCACCGAGCGCGTACGGCTGCTCTCCCATGTCGCCGTCGTCGGCCTGCGCCACCCCCTGGTGAGCGCCAAGGCGTACGCGACCCTCGACCACCTCTCCGGCGGCCGGCTGGTCCTCGGGGTCGGGGCGGGGCACGTGCGGGAGGAGTTCGAGGCCGTCGGAGCCGACTTCGACGGCCGCGGCGGCGTCCTCGACGAGACCATCGACGCGCTCAAGGCGGCGCTGGGCCCGGAGGAGTACCCGGAGCACGCGGGGGAGAGGTTCGCCTTCAAGGACCTCGGTCAGCTGCCGCGGCCCGCCCAGGAGCGGGTGCCGGTCTGGGTCGGCGGCTCCTCGCCGGCCGCCGTGCGCAGGGCCGCGCTGCGGGGTGACGGCTGGCTCCCGCAGGGTGACCCGAGGGAGCGGCTTCCCGCGCAGATCGCGCGGCTGCACCGGCTGCGCGCCGAGGCTGGGATCGCCGACCCGATCACCGTCGGGGCGATCGTCGAGCCGCTGTACGTCGGCGAGGCCGGCTGGGAGGTCGGCCGGCGGACGCTGACCGGGAAACCGCAGGCCCTCGCCGAGTCGCTGCGCGCGTACGGCGCGATGGGCGTGGATCAGATCCAGGTCCGGTTCCGCTCCCGGAGCCGTGCCGAACTCACCGATCAGATGGCGGCGTTCGCCGCCGAGGTCGCCCCCCACCTGAGCTGAGGAGTGGACGGACATGGGCAAGCTGGACGGGCGCGTCGTCGTGGTGACGGGTGCGGCGCGCGGGCAGGGCGAGCAGGAGGCGCGGCTCTTCGCCGCCGAAGGGGCGCGGGTCGTCCTCGCCGACGTGCTCGACGACCGGGGCGAGGCGCTCGCCAAGGAGCTGGGGGAGGAGCGCGCCGCGTACGTCCACCTCGACGTGACGCGGGAGGAGGACTGGGCGGGCGCGGTCGCCGTCGCCACGGAGCGCTTCGGCCGGATCGACGGGCTCGTCAACAACGCCGGCATCCTCCGCTTCAACGAGCTGGTGGCGACCCCGCTCGACGAGTTCCAGGCGATCGTGCAGGTCAACCAGGTCGGCTGTTTCCTGGGGATCCGCACGGTCGCGCCCGAGATAGGGGCGGCCGGCGGCGGGACGATCGTCAACACCGCCTCGTACACGGGCGTGACCGGTATGGCCGGCGTCGGTGCCTACGCCGCCACGAAGCACGCCGTGCTCGGGCTCACTCGCGTGGCCGCGCTGGAGCTGGCGGCCAGGGGGATCCGGGTCAACGCGGTCTGCCCGGGCGCGATCGACACCCCCATGAGCAATCCGGAGGGTGTCGACCCGGCGGCGACCGCCGAGCTCTACCGGAAGCTGGTGCCGCTGGGGCGGATCGGGCGGCCCGAGGAGGTCGCGGCGCTCGCGCTCTTCCTGACCTCGGAGGACTCCGCCTACATCACCGGCCAGCCCTTCGTCATCGACGGCGGCTGGCTGGCCGGGGTGAGCCTCTTCTGAGGCGTTCTGACGATCCATCAGGTATTGACGCACCCGTCACGCGGTGCGAAAGTCGGGCACAGGAAATCTGACGGTACGTCAGAAACAATGAGGACGGTGAACCCCCTTGGAATTCGGGATCTTCGTACAGGGATACGTCGGCAAGCGGGCCGAGACCGATCCCGAGGCCGAGCACAAGGCGCTGATGGAGGAGACCGAGTACGTCATCCAGGCGGACAGGTCCGGGTTCAAGTACGCCTGGGCGTCCGAGCACCACTTCCTGGAGGAGTACTCGCACCTCTCGGCGAACGACGTCTACCTGGGCTACCTCGCCCACGCCACCGACCGGATCCACCTCGGCTCCGGCATCTTCAACCCCCTCGCTCCGGTGAACCACCCGGTCAAGGTCGCCGAGAAGGTCGCCATGCTCGACCATCTCTCCCAGGGCCGCTTCGAGTTCGGCTCGGGGCGCGGGGCGGGCTCCCACGAGATCCTCGGGTTCATGCCGGGCATCACCGACATGAACCACACGAAGGAGATCTGGGAGGAGACGATCGCCGAGTTCCCCAAGATGTGGCTCCAGGACGAGTACGTCGGCTTCCAGGGCAAGCACTGGTCCCTGCCGCCGCGCAAGGTCCTGCCCAAGCCGTACGGGACGTCCCACCCGGCCATGTGGTACGCGGCCGGCTCCCCCTCCTCGTACGCCATGGCGGGCAAGAAGGGGCTCGGCGTCCTCGGCTTCAGCGTGCAGAAGGTCTCCGACATGGAGTGGGTCCTCGACTCCTACAAGTCGGCGATCAAGGAGGCCAAGGCCGTCGGCGCCTTCGTCAACGACAACGTGATGGTCACCTCGACCGCCATCTGCGCCGAGACGCACGACAAGGCCGTCGAGATCGCGGTGGGCGGCGGGCTCAACTACCTGCAGTCGCTGCTCTTCCGCTACCACGACACCTTCCCGCGCCCCGAGGGCATCCCGGAGTGGCCGGAGCTGCTGCCCGAGTACAGCGCCGAGATCATCGAACTCCTCATCCAGGAGGAGCTGATGATCTGCGGCGACCCGTCGGAGGTCCTCGCGCAGTGCAAGCGCTGGGAGCAGGCGGGCGCGGACCAGCTGTCGTTCGGGCTGCCGATCGGGGTCTCGTACGAGGACACGATGAACTCGATCCGGCTGATCGGCGAGCACGTGATCCCGAAGATCGACACGGACCCGGTCCACCGCACCACCCGCTTCCGGCAGCAGGCCGGGGAGTAGGGCCCCGTACCGGGGCGGTGTCTTCCCGGACCACCGTCCCGACAGGCCCCGGTCGGGGACGTCGTAGCCGCGGCCGGCTACCGCGTCCCCGACCGGGGCGCGTCCACGCGCAGAGGACCGTGCTGAAGGGAACGTCATGCTCGATCACCTGATCAAGGGCGCCACCGTCGTCGACGGCACCGGCGCCCCCGCCCGGGTCGCCGACGTCGGCATACGCGACGGGCGCGTCGCCCTGATCGCCGCGCCCGGTACGACGACCGAGAGCGCCCGCACCACCGAGGACGCCACCGGCCTCGTCCTCACCCCCGGCTTCGTCGACCCCCACACCCACTACGACGCCCAGCTCTTCTGGGACCCCTTCGCCACGCCCTCCATGAACCACGGCGTCACCACCGTCGCCGGGGGCAACTGCGGCTTCACCCTCGCACCCCTCCACCCGGAGCGGCCCGAGGACGCCGACTACACCCGCCGGATGATGTCCAAGGTGGAGGGCATGGCGCTCAAGGCCCTGGAGGAGGGCGTCGACTGGACCTGGTCGTCCTTCGCCGAGTACCTCGACGCCCTCGAAGGACGGATCGCCGTCAACGCCGGTTTCATGGTCGGGCACTGCGCCCTGCGCCGGTACGTGATGGGCGCCGAGGCCGTCGGCGGGCAGCCCACCCCCGAGCAGCTGGACGCGATGGTCGGCCTCCTCAAGGGGGCCATGGACGCCGGTGCCTGGGGTCTGTCCACCACCCAGTCCTCCACCCACTCCGACGGCGACGGCGCCCCGGTGGCCTCCCGGCATGCCGCGCCCGCCGAGCTGATCGCGCTCTCCCGGGCGGTCGGCGAGCACGAGGGCACCCAGCTCGAAGCGATCCTCGCCGGCTGCCTCGACCAGTTCTCCGACGAGGAGATCGACCTCTTCGTCGACATGACGGCGGCCGCCGGCCGGCCCCTGAACTGGAACGTCCTCACCATCGACGCCGGCGTCCCCGAGCGCGTCCCGCGCCAGCTCGTCGCCTCCGAACGCGCCCGCAAGTCCGGCGGCCGGATCGTCGCCCTCACCATGCCGATCCTCACCCCCATGAACATGTCGCTCGGCACGTTCTGCGCCCTCAACCTCATCCCGGGCTGGGGCGAGATCCTGGCCCTTCCCGTCCCCGAGCGGATCGCGAGGCTCCGCGACCCGGAGGTCCGGGCCGAGATGCTGCGCCGGGCCGACTCCAAGGAGGCCGGTGTCTTCCGCCGCCTGGCGCACTTCGCCCGGTACGTCATCGGGGACACCTACTCCGAGGAGAACCGGGGGCTCACCGGACGGGTCGTCGGCGACATCGCCGCCGAGCGCGGCCAGGACCCCTTCCAGTGCCTCGTCGAGATCTGCGCCAACGACGACCTGCGGACCGTGCTGTGGCCGATGCCCACCGACAACGACCCCGCCTCCTGGGCGCTGCGCAGGGAGACCTGGGACCACGAGGACGTGATGCTGGGCGGCTCCGACGCTGGCGCGCACCTGGACCGCATGTGCGGAGCGCCGTACACCACCCGCTTCCTCGGCGACTGTCTGCGCGGCCGGAAGCTGCTCCCGTTGGAGCAGGCGGTGAAGATGCTCACCGACGATCCGGCCCGGCTGTTCGGGCTGCGCGAGCGCGGCCGGATCGCCGAGGGCTTCCACGCCGACCTGGTCCTGTTCGACCCGGAGCGGATCGACGCGGGCCCGGCGACCCTGGTGCACGACCTGCCGGGCGACAGCCCCCGGCTCGACTCGCGGGCGATCGGCGTCGTCTCCGTCCGCGTCAACGGCGTGGAGACCATCCGCGACGACGAGGTGACCGGCGCGATACCCGGCAAGGTGCTGCGCTCCGGCCGTGACACGAGGACGGTGTCCACCCGGTGACTCAGCGACTCTTCATCGGCGGCGAGTGGGTCGAGCCCGACGACGGGCACTACGAGGTGGTCGATCCGGCCACCGAGGAGGTCGTCGGCCTCGCGCCCGAGGCGTCCCGCGCCCAGGTGTACGAGGCGGCCGCGGCCGCCCGCGCGGCCTTCGGTTCCTGGTCCCGTACGAAACCGGAGGAGCGGGCCGCGATCCTCGACCGGGCCGCGGACCTGATGGCCCGCGACGCCGAGGCGAACACGGCACTCGCGCAGGCCGAGACGGGGGCGACGACCGGCACCGCGCGCGGGATGCAGGTCGCCGTGGGATCCGCCCGCTTCCGCCGGTACGCCCGCGGTGCCCTGGAACCGGTCGAGCAGGCGCTGCCCCCGCAGATCAACGAGGCCGGGCCGATGGGCAGGGCCGGGGTCTTCGGCGCGGTGGCGGTGCGGCGGCCGGTGGGCGTGGTCACCTGCATCACCTCGTACAACAACCCCTGGGCCAACCCGGCGGGCAAGATCGCCCCGGCGCTCGCCATGGGCAACACGGTGGTGGTGAAGCCCGCCCCGCAGGATCCGCTCTCCGTGTACGCGATGACCCGGGCCCTGGAGGAGGCCGGCGTCCCCGCGGGCGTGGTCAACGTGGTCACCGGCGCGAGCGCCGCCGTCGGCGAGGCGGCCGTCGACTCCCCGGACGTCGACATGGTCTCCTTCACCGGCTCCACGGCCGTCGGGCAGCGCATCGGCGAGGTCTGCGGGCGCGAGCTGAAGCGGCAGCTGATGGAGCTGGGCGGCAAGGGCGCGGCGCTGGTCTTCGACGACGCCGACCTGGACTCCGCCGTGATGGGGATCGGCACCACCTTCTCCTTCTACAGCGGACAGATCTGTACGGCCCCGACGCGGGTCCTCGCCCAGCGCGGAATCCATGAGCAGCTGATCGAGAAGCTCACCGGCTATCTGGCCTTCATGAAGGTCGGGGACCCGAGGGCGCAGGGGACGGTGGTCGGACCGGTGATCTCGGCGGCCCACCGCGACCGGGTGGAGTCGTACGTCGCGCTGGGCCGGAAGGAGGGGGCCCGGGTCGTCGTGGGCGGTGGGCGGCCGGACCTCGCCAGGGGCTTCTACGTCGCCCCGACCCTGCTCGCGGAGTGCACCAACGACATGCGGGTGGTCCGGGAGGAGATCTTCGGTCCGGTGGTCGTGGTCGTCCCCTTCGACGACGAGGAGGAGGGCGTCGCGCTGGCGAACGACAGCGACTACGGGCTGATCGACTACGTGTGGTCCGGGGACGTGGCCCGCGCGTTCCGTGTCGCGGCCCGGCTGCGGGCCGGCGGCGTCGGGGTGAACACCATCGGACGGAACATGGAGGCGCCGTTCGGCGGGTTCAAGAAGAGCGGTGTGGGGAGGGACGTGGGGTCCTACGCCTTGCACGCGTACAGCGAGACGCAGGCGGTGGTCTGGCCCGGCTGACCCGCTCCTCCCACGGCCCGGAAAATACTTCGGGAAAATTTCGAAACGGACATTCAGGACAGTGCTGCGGTTCCCGCATATCGGACGGTTTCCGAGACGCCTACCAATCGGTCGGTGTGGACCGGTGGTCGATCTTTCAATCAATGCCGAGAGGGTCCTGTTGCCCTCTCAATGCAAGGCGAAGATCGCTCAATGTCCTGGAGTCGGATCCTCCGGATGTGGAAACCGCAGCACTTAACGTCCTGTTCATGACTCAGGTGGATGCACGGCCCCAGGCCGGAGACACGGTAAGGGGCGTCACCGCCTCGGGTGACAGCCAGGGCGTACGCACCAAGGGACTCGGCGGCAACTCCGTCGGACTGATGGGCAGTGCCGTCATCGGCATCTCGACCGTCGCCCCCGTCTACTGTCTGACCTCCACGCTCGGCTCCACGGCCGGCGAGGTCGGACTCCAGATGCCCGCGATCTTCCTCGCCGGCTTCCTCCCGATGCTCCTCGTCGCCTTCGCGTACCGCGAGCTGAACCGGGTCATGCCCGACTGCGGCACCTCCTTCACCTGGACCGTGAAGGCGTTCGGCCCCAAGATCGGCTGGATGTGCGGCTGGGGCCTCGTCATCGCGACGATCATCGTGCTCTCCAACCTGGCCGGCGTCGCGACCTCCTACTTCTGGCTGCTCGCCGGCGAGATCACCGGCAGCGAGTCCGTCGCCGCCCTGGACGACAACAAGGCCGTCCACATCCTCACCTGCCTCGCGCTCATCGCCGTCGCCACCGCGATCAGCTACCGCGGCATGACCGCCACCAAGGGCGTGCAGTACGCCCTCGTCGGCCTCCAGCTCGTCGTCCTCGCGCTCTTCGTCGCGATGGCCTTCCAGAAGGCCGGCAGCGGCACCTTCGACACCGGGCTCTCCTTCTCCTGGGAGTGGATGAACCCGTTCGCCGTCCAGTCCTTCGCCGCCTTCACCGCCGGTCTGTCCCTCTCGATCTTCATGTACTGGGGCTGGGACGCCTGCATGGCGACCAACGAGGAGACCACCGGCAGCACCAAGACCCCCGGCCGCGCCGCGCTCATCGCGATGGTCGTCCTGGTCGGCTCCTACCTCGCCACCGGCGTCGCCGCGCAGATGGCGGTCGGCTCCGGCGACAGCGGCCTCGGCCTCGCCAACCCGGAGACCTCCGACAACGTCTTCGCCGCCCTCGCCGGCCCGGTCATGGGCCCCGCCCTCGGCATCCTGCTCTTCATCGCCGTCCTCGCCTCCGCGGCGGCCAGCCTCCAGACGACGTTCATCCCAGTGGCCCGCACAGTGCTGGCGATGTCGACGTACGAGGCGCTCCCCGCCTCCTTCGCCACGGTCCACCCGCGCTTCAAGGTGCCCGGCAAGGCCACGATCATCGCGGGCGTCGCCACCGGCGTCTTCTACACGGTGATGACCCTGGTCAGCGAGAACGTCCTGGTCGACACGATCTACGCGCTCGGCCTCATGATCTGCTTCTACTACTCGCTGACCGCGTTCGCCTGCGCCTGGTACTTCCGCAAGGAGCTCCTCCGCTCCGGCCGGGACTTCGTCTACAAGGGCCTCTGCCCGATCCTCGGCGGCGTCCTGCTGACCGCGGTCTTCGGCAAGACGCTGTACGACATGTGGGACCCGGCCTACGGCAGCGGCTCCTCGGTCCTCGGCGTCGGCTCCGTCTTCGTGATCGGTGTCGGACTGCTCCTGGTCGGCGTGGTCATCATGCTGGTGATGCAGCGCAGGAGCCCCGCGTTCTTCCGGGGCGAGGTGCTGACGAAGGAGACGCCGTCCCTGGTGGTGGCGGACTGACACCGCGCCCCGCGCGCCCCTGAGTCGTGAACGGACGAGGTGGCGGGACCCTCACGGGTCCCGCCACCTCGTCCGTTCCGCCGCCGTCAGCGCCCGGGCAGGAGCCCCTCGACGGCCGCGTTGGCGGCCGGCATCGCCGCCGCGGCGGCCGGCTTCTCCTGCGGGTTCAGGAGGCCGCTCAGCGGGACGACCGAGGGGAGGTGGGCGTTGCCGATGTCGGCGGTGTCGGCGGCGGCGGAACCGGCGGCGCCGATGCTCCCGGCCACGGCGAGTCCGGTCAGGGCAAGAGTGAGGATCTTCTTCATGCCCGCTCCAACGAGCGGAACCCCCACCAGGTCGCGCCCGTGGAACCGGCGCCGGACCGTGCCCGAGGAGCCCGTCAGATGCCGACGCCGGCCGGCTGGCGCACCGTGACGTTGATCCGGTTGAACATGTTGGTGACGCTGACCCACAGGACGATCGAGGCGAGCTGCTTCTCGTCGTAGTGGTCGGCCGCCGCGTCCCACACCGCGTCCGGCACGGCGTCCGAGGCGTCGGCGAGCCGGGTCACGTGCTCGGCCAGCGCCAGCGCGGCCCGCTCCTCCTCGGAGAAGTGCGGCGACTCGCGCCAGGCGGAGACGGCGAAGAGCTTCTCGTCGGCCATCCCGCTCTTCCTGGCGCTCTTGACGCCGAAGTCGACGCAGAAACCGCAGCCGTTGATCTGGCTGGCCCGCAGATGCACGAGCTCCAGCGTCGACTCCGGGACACCGCCCTCGCGGGCGGCCTTGACCAGGTTCTGGATGGCCGGCGCGGCGTTGGCGAGAACGTAGGCCGGGTTGGACATCCGCGGGGTGATCTCGTACGACATGGTGTTCGCTCCTCAGCGGTCCGTGCTCCTGTGGGCCGTTCCTGTGGCTCCACCGCACTGACGGATCGCGCGACGCGGATGTGACACGTCCGCGAGGATTTCTTCCGGGAGACGCTCAGGAGGCCGGTTCCGCGATCAGCGCGGTCGCGATCGTACGGAAGCCGAGCCGGGCGTAGAGACGCGCCACGGTCCCGTCCGTGGCCGTCAGGAAGACCGTCTCCACGCCCTGCGCGCGGGCATCCGCGACCAGGGCCGCGGTGACCGCGAGACCGAGGCCGCGGCGGCGGGCGGCCGGCACGGTACCGACGCCGACGACCTCGGAGACCGGGCCCACGGGCTGGTGCTGGCCGGACGAGAGCGCGGTGCCGTCCTCGTCCAGGGCGGCGGCGAGACGCGTGAGGCCCGCGGCGATCCGGACGCCGAGCTGCGCGGCGGCGTCCGCCGACGGCGGGACGCCGAAGGCCGCGTACGGCACGGCGGCCGCGCCCGGCAGGGCGGCGTCGTCGGCGCCGACCATCCGTACCGTGACGCCCTCGGGCGGCGCGGGGGCCGCGCCACCGCCTTCGAGGACCATCAGCGGATGCTCGTGCACGACGAGCCCGCTGCCCTCGACGGCAGCCCGCAGCCCCGGAGACGTCTCCGCCACCCACTCGAACGCCTCGGGCGCCCCCAGCTCCCGCTGCCGTGCCCGCACGCGCTCCACCTCGGCGACGCTCACCTCCCCGCCGTACCCCAGCGCGGGCCGCGCGTAGAAGGGCCACCCCGCCCCCTCCCGTACGAAGAGGGTGAGCGGCCCGAACTCCTCGGCACGGGCGGCGGATCGGGGGACGGCGTCGTAGTACGCCTCGAGTCGGTTCAGCATGCCGGTCATCCAAGCAGCCGGGCTACGGAAGCACAGGCGGATTTCCCTGCGTCCAGGCGATGCGCAGATCGGACCGGGACAGGCGCCAGCCGTCGGGCGTGCGCACGAGCTCGTTCTCCGTCCGCCCGCCGGACAGGAACAACCCGCTGCCGTCGGCGAGTACGTGGGTGGAGAGCTGGTTCCCGAGAAGGGTGGCGCGGTCGCCGTCCACCTCGACGAGGTAGCCGGAGCCGAAGTGCACGGTCCGGTCGAAGAGCCCCATGGCCATGCGCACGTTGGCGGCGACCGCCGCGCGCCCCCGCACGTCCCCGGCGGGCGTCGAGGTGGTCGCGTCCTCGGTGAAGAAGGCGGCGGCCCAGGCGTCGTCGAAGGCGCCCCGGTCGTCGAGGGAGCGGAGGTAGCGGTCGAAGAGACGGGTGATGTCAGCGGTGTCCGTGTCCATGCGACGAGACTCGTATATCAAGCAAGGTTGAGGTCAAGGGGCTCGCACGGCCTCGGGCGGGGTGCGAGACGATGAGGGCATGACCGAGATCCGTACCCCCCGCCTCCTCCTGCGCCGCTGGACCGACGACGACCTCGTCCCCATGGCCGAGATCAACGCCGACCCCGAGGTGATGCGCTGGATCGGCGACGGATCGGTCCGCGATCTGGAGCAGACCGCCGAGGACATCGAGCGCTGGGAGGAGGAGTGGGACGAGGAGGGCTTCGGGCTCTTCGCCGTCGAGCTCCTGGGCTCCGGTGAGCTGATCGGTTTCGCCGGACTCTCCGTGCCCGGCTTCCTGCCCGACCTGCGGCACGAGGTGGAGGTCGGCTGGCGCCTCGGGCGGCCCTTCTGGGGGCAGGGGTACGCCTCCGAGGCCGCCCACGCGGCCCTGGAGTTCGCGCTCCAGGACCGCGGTCTCGACCGCGTCGTCAGCATCACCCACATCTCCAACCGGGCCTCCGAGAACGTCATGCGCAAGCTCGGGATGACCCCGGAGCGCGAGACCGAGCACCCCGACTTCGGTGTCCCGCTGCGGGTGTACGCGATCGACCTCAGCGAGTATCAGGGCTGATCAGCGGAGCTCCAGGAACACCGGGTTGGTGAACGCCACGAGCGCGCCCGGCAGCGGCGGCAGCGTCGCCGGGTGACGGACCTCGGCCCGTACGTACGAGGCGTACGCGGCCGTCGTCACCCACTCCACCGGACCCGTGGCCCCCGCCGTGTGCAGCACGCCCTGGTCCGTGACGAAGCGGACCGTGCCGCCCTCCGGGGCACCGGCCACCGTCGCCCGCACCGTCACCGGCTCCTCCGCCGGCACCCGCAGCCGCTCGCCGATCCCCGCCGACCGGCCCCGCCCGTCCGTCACCGTGAAGTCCACCGAGACGGAGGAGGACTCCGCCACGTACGAGCGGCCGGCGCGCAGGCCCGCCAGGATCGCCTCCCGGCTCAGGCCGTCGGCGAGGACCACGGTCTGCGGGGTGCCGACGCGGTCCGGGTCGCGGTGGGCGTCGCTGTTGCCCATGGCGGGGGTCCAGCGGCCCTTGGCGAGCGCCGCGTCCCAGCCCGCGAGCGACACCTCGTCGTCGGGGGTGTAGGGGCCGTTCCACACCTCGACCGCGTCCGCCTCCCCGAAGCCGAACTTCCAGTTGCAGCCGATGCAGGTGGCATGCGGATGCGCCGGGACGACGAGCCCGCCCGCCCGGCGGATCTCCCGCGCGAAGTGCCCGAAGCGGTTCTCCCGCGCCCGGTAGCGCCAGTCCACGAACGTGCCCGGGTCCGTGCCCAGCGCCAGCACATGGCCGTTGCGCGTCGTGACCTCCTCGCCGAGCAGGATCAGCAGGTCGTCCCCGGCGCACTCGGCCCACGCCCCGTGCCCCGCATGGGTGTTGTGCTCGGTGGTGGCCAGGAAGTCGAGCCCGGCGGCCCGTGCGAGCGCGGCGACCTCCGCGGGCGTGCGCCGCCCGTCCGAGTACACGGTGTGCAGATGGCTGTCGCCGCGGTACCAGGCCCTGCCCCGGCCCTCCACCCGCTCCGGCGGGTACACGGGCCTGGGGGTCGGCAACGAGGCGCCGAAGCGCAGCGTGATCGTCACCGAGTACGTCAGCCCCCGCGGCGCGACGGTGTAGGGGGCGAGCACCACGAACCACGTGCCCGCGCGTACCGGCCCCGCGACGTACCCCGGGGTCGCCGCGTCCGACCGGACGAAGAACTCCTGGCGCGCCCCGCCCGACCAGCCCCGGAAGCCCTCGCCCCCGAGCTCGGTGCCGCGCTGGTCGAAGAGGCCGATGTCCAGGGCGTTGCCCTGCGTCCCCGCGGGGACGGACGGCCGCTCGTACGCGTACGAGACATGGATCTCGCGCACCCCGCGCGGGACCTCGACCGGGAGGTACACGAAGTCCGGGGAGCCGGGCGGCAGCGTGCCGCCGACCGTCTGCGTACGGTCGCCGCCCGGTGTGCCGGCGGCTTGCGCGAAGCTCACGGTTCCCAAGGTAAGGGCGGAGGCGACGCTCGTCGTCAGGAGCGTTCGTCGGGTCGGTTCGCTCATGTCCGGCACCCTGGTAGTAGGCCGTGAACTCCCGGACAACGCAAGAGGCCCGTAGCGCCGCAGCTCTCGGAAATCGCGGCCGCAGCCCCTACCGTGCCGCTATGCGGATCTCGACCACGATCTTCCTGACCGACGAGACCATCGCCCCCGTCCGCCTCGCGCGCGAGCTGGAGCAGCGGGGCTTCGCCGGGCTCTATCTGCCCGAACACACCCACATCCCGATCGAGCGGACCACCCCCTACCCCGCGGCGGGCACCGAACTGCCCCGGGAGTACGGCCGCACCCTCGACCCCTTCGTCGCCCTCGGCCAGGCGTCCGCCGTCACCGAACGACTCGAACTCGGCACCGGGGTCACCCTCATCACCGAGCACGACCCGATCGGTCTGGCCAAGCAGATCGCCACCCTGGACCACCTCTCCGGGGGCCGCTTCACCCTCGGCATCGGCTTCGGCTGGAACAAGGAGGAGGCCGCCGACCACGGTGTGGAATGGGCGACGCGACGTGAGCTCGGCCGGGAGCGGATGGCGCTGATGCGGGCGCTCTGGGCGGACGAACCGACGGCGTACGAGGGTGAGTTCGGGGTCTCGGTACGCGCGTCCTTCGCCCACCCCAAGCCGGCGGGCGGCGCCCCGCGCACCCTCCTCGGCGGCGCGGCCGGCCCCAAGCTCTTCGCGCAGATCGCCGAGTACGCGGACGGCTGGATGCCGATCGGCGGCCGCGGTCTGACGCAGTCGATGCCGGTGCTGCGCGAGGCGTGGGAGAAGGCCGGCCGCGACCCGAAGACCCTCCAGGTCGTCCCCTACGCGGTCCTGCCGAACCCGGGAAAGCTGGCGCACTACGCGGAGCTGGGCTGCGAGGAGGTGGTGCTCCAGCTTCCGCCGGGGGACGAGACGGAGGTGCTGGGGGTGCTGGACGAGTACGCGCGGTACCTGTGAGCACGTGCCAGTGAAGGTCCACGGGCTCCGGGCCCGCCGCGGGCTGGCGGGGCGGTCGGCTCCGGGTCCTCGACGGGCTGGCGGAGGGCGGTCGGCTTCGGGTCCGCCGGGGGCTGGCGGGGGCGGTGGGCGCTGGGTCCTCGACGGGCTAGCGGAGGGTCGGGGGCGTCAGTTCCTCGACGGCGGTCTCGGCCTCCGCGCCCGCGGGGTCGTAGGCGCACGGCATTCCGACGAACGCGTCCAGCGTCCGCCGGTTCGACCACCAGGTGAGGACCACCCGCTCCTCGTCGCCCTTGCGCGCCCGCAGCTCCCGGATGTGGTCCAGGGGGCCGTAGGAGGTGACCGTCCACCCGGTCGCCTTCAGGTGGGCGTGCATCCCGCTCAGCGCGGCGGTGGCGTCCTTCTCGTCGACGCCGTCGAGCCGCCACTTGTGAGAGAGCCGGTAGGAGCCCGGCTCGGGTGTGTCGCTGATGCTCTCGATGCCCTGTGGGTAACAGCTCTCCGCCCCGAAACGGTTGCCGGCCTCGGCGAGGTCGTCGCTGTGCGCGGCGGGCAGACGGCGGTCGATGCCCGCCGCGTCGTACAGCTCCTGCGACCGGTCCGACGCCCGCCGTGCCATGTCGGCCGGACGCACCGTCGGCCAGTCCTCCCCGGTGGCGGCGTCGACGGCGTACCACAGCACCAGCCCGAGGATCAGCAGCACGGGCAGGGCGACGCAGCCGAGGACGACGTACAGACCGACGCGCAGGGGCTTTCGCAGGTGATCGTTCACCCCACGGACGCTACGGCCGGGCCGTGCGGCCCGGATCCGTACGGGGGCTCAGAGGGCCGGGTTCGGGTACTCAGCCCGGGCGTCAGGAGGGCCGGAAGCAGCGGGAGACGACGGTGAGGGAGATCAACGCCTCCGTCTTGGCCGTCGGGTGCTTGCGGTTGTCCATGAGCCGGAGCTCCACCGCGTAGTCGCCGTCGGGCGCGTCGGCCCGCAGGGTGGGCGTCTTCGCCGCGCTCTCGTCCGGTCCGTCCTGCGTGATCTTCCAGCCCTTGGCGGGCAGGGTGGTGCGCATCCGGGCGTAGGCCCGCTCCAGCTCCTCGTACGGAAGGTCGTAGATGCTCCACGGGTGGTCCACCCGCTCCACCTCGGCCTCGTAGCCCTCGCACGGCAGCGGCAGGGGCGGCCCGTCGGTCACCTTCCCCTTCAGGCCGATCATGTCCAGGACCTGACTGGACGTACGCTGCGCCCCCGCCAGCATCTGCGCGCCGTCGCGAACGTCGGCGGTCTTGCCCTCCACGGTCGAGCATCCCGCCAGAAGCGCGCATGCGAGCAGGGCGGACACGGTCCATGTGAGTCGACTGGTCACGGGTCACCTCGTCGTGCGTGCCGGCGGGAACCCGGCAGTGGAATCGGCCGACCCGAACAGTTCGTCCCATGGGGCATTCCATGCCACCAGCGGTCCCCCGAAGATCCCGAACGGAAGGAAGAGGGCTCATCGTAGGGCCCTCGGATGAGCCGTGGTTGAGTACGCGTACTCAACCGCGGGGGCCGCTCGTATGCTCGTTCCATGACGGATCAGCAGCCCGGGCAGGCGGAACGGCCCACCGAGAACGCCATGCGCCGTGCCCTCCGCAGGGCCAGGGACGGAGTGGCGCTCGACGTGTCCGAGGCCGCCGTGCTGCTGCAGGCCCGGGGCGCCGATCTCGAGGATCTCGCCGCGTCCGCCGGGCGGGTGCGGGACGCGGGCCTGGAGGCCGCCGGGCGGGCCGGCGTCATCACGTACTCGAAGAGCGTGTTCATTCCGCTCACCCGGCTGTGCCGGGACAAGTGCCACTACTGCACCTTCGTCACCGTGCCCGGCAAGCTGCGCCGGGCCGGGCACGGGATGTTCATGTCACCCGACGAGGTCCTCGACATCGCGCGCCGCGGCGCCGAGCTGGGGTGCAAGGAAGCCCTGATCACGCTCGGCGACAAGCCCGAGGACCGCTGGCCGGAGGCGCGCGAGTGGCTCGACGCGCACGGCTACGACGACACCCTCGCCTACGTACGGGCCATGGCCATCCGCATCCTGGAGGAGACCGGCCTCCTGCCGCACCTCAACCCCGGCGTGATGTCCTGGACGGACTTCCAGCGCCTCAAGCCCGTCGCCCCGTCCATGGGGATGATGCTGGAGACGACCGCGACCCGCCTGTGGTCCGAGCCCGGCGGCCCGCACCACGGATCGCCCGACAAGGAGCCGGCCGTCCGGCTGCGGGTCCTGGAGGACGCGGGCCGGTCCTCGGTGCCGTTCACCAGCGGACTGCTCATCGGGATCGGCGAGACGTACGAGGAGCGGGCCGAGTCCCTCTTCGCGCTCCGCCGCGTCTCCCGCGCGTACCACTCCATCCAGGAGCTGATCATCCAGAACTTCCGCGCCAAGCCGGACACGGCGATGCGCGGGATGCCGGACGCCGAACTCGACGACCTCGTCGCCACGATCGCCGTGGCCCGGCACATCATGGGCCCCTCCGCCTGCCTCCAGGCACCGCCGAACCTCGTCGACGAGGAGTACGGGCGGCTGATCGGCGCCGGGATCGACGACTGGGGCGGGGTCTCCCCGCTCACCATCGACCACGTGAACCCCGAGCGCCCCTGGCCGCAGATCGACACCCTCGCCGAGAAGTCCCGTGCCGCCGGCTTCGAGCTGCGCGAACGGCTCTGCGTCTACCCGGAGTTCGTGGGGCGCGGCGAGCCCTGGCTCGACCCGCGGCTGCTGCCGCACGTCCGTGCGCTCGCCGATCCGGAGACCGGTCTCGCCGACCCGGACGCGGAGGTGCGCGGACTGCCGTGGCAGGAGCCGGACGAGGCGTTCACGGCCGCCGGGCGCACCGACCTGCACCGCACCATCGACACCACCGGCCGCACCCACGACCGCCGCGACGACTTCGACGAGGTGTACGGGGACTGGGAGGCGCTACGCGAGGCCGCCGTCCCCGGCATGGTCCCGCAGCGCATCGACACGGACGTCCGGGCCGCCCTCGCGGTCGCCGCGGACGACCCGACGCGGCTCACCGACGACCAGGCCCTCGCGCTGCTGCACGCGGACGGTCCGGCGCTGGACGCCCTCACCCGGATCGCCGACGACGTGCGGACGTCGGTGGTCGGCGACGAGGTCACCTACATCGTCACGCGGAACATCAACTTCACCAACGTCTGTTACACCGGCTGCCGGTTCTGCGCCTTCGCCCAGCGCCGCACGGACGCCGACGCGTACACCCTCTCGCTGGACCAGGTCGCCGACCGCGCCCAGCAGGCGTGGGACGTCGGCGCGGTCGAGGTGTGCATGCAGGGCGGCATCCACCCGGACCTGCCCGGCACGGCCTACTTCGACATCGCGCGGGCGGTGAAGGAACGGGTACCCGGCATGCACGTCCACGCCTTCTCGCCGATGGAGGTCGTCAACGGGGCGACCCGTACCGGGCTCTCGATCCGCGAATGGCTGACGGCCGCGAAGGAGGCCGGCCTCGACTCGATCCCCGGCACGGCCGCCGAGATCCTCGACGACGAGGTCCGCTGGGTCCTCACCAAGGGCAAGCTGCCGGCGGCCACCTGGATCGAGGTGGTGAAGACCGCCCACGAGCTGGGGATCCGCTCCTCGTCCACGATGATGTACGGACATGTGGACCAGCCCCGGCACTGGCTCGGCCACTTCCGCACGCTGGCCCGGATCCAGCAGGAGACCGGCGGCTTCACGGAGTTCGTGACGCTGCCCTTCATCCACACCAACGCCCCGGTCTACCTCGCGGGCATCGCCCGCCCCGGCCCGACCGTCCGCGACAACCGCGCGGTCACGGCCATGGCCCGGCTGCTTCTGCACCCGCACATCCCGAACATCCAGACCAGCTGGGTGAAGCTGGGCGCGGACGGCGCCGCCGAGATGCTCCGCTCCGGCGCCAACGACCTGGGCGGCACGCTGATGGAGGAGACCATCTCCCGTATGGCGGGCTCCAGTTACGGCTCGTACCGCTCGATCCGCGACCTCGTCGCGATCGCGGAGGCGGCGGGCAGGCCGTCCCGGCCGCGCACGACGCTGTACGGCGAGGTCCCGGAGGAGCGGCAGCGCGCGGCGACGGCCTCGGACGGCCACCTGCCGGAGCTGCTGCCGGTGCTGGGCGACTAGAGCGGTCCCTCAGAATCTCGCCGCGTCGCCCTGGCGTCGGTCCTTCAGGGCGTAGCCGCCCTCGACGCTGAACCGGACCTCCTCCTCGGCCACGGGGTACTCCCTGCGCGCCTCGCCCTTGAGCGAGGAGCGCAGGGTCTCGGTGGCCACGCGGAGGGGCGGGGGCTCCGGTGCGGGTGCCGCGACGGCCACGGGCGCGGCGACGGCGGCGATCAGCGCGAGTACGGCGGCGGCGCGCAGCGAGTTCTTCAGCACGGTGATGCTCCGTTCGAGGGGGCGGTACGTCCCCCCGAGCCTCGCCGGTTCCCCTTCCGCGGACGTCCGCCGCGGGGACGGTCCGCCTCCGCCGCGCGGGGGAGAGCGCTCCCCGCGGAACGGTCCGCGGCGGCCGGGCGGTGGCGCACAGCACGAGGGCGGCGACGGCGGCGGTGGCGGAGGTCGTGAATCGTGTCACGCGGCGGATCGTTCAAGCCGTGCGGGAACGACCGGTGAACGGCGGCCGACGATGGACGGAGAGGCGTCCGATCGCAAATGGTTCCGCCCCGCGAACGCGTGAACGCGGTCGATTACAGTGCTGCGAGATCTGTGCGCCGAGGGTTTCCGGGGGAGGGTACGTCGTGACCACGAGCGCTGCGGCCGTGTGGGGCCGCGCCGAACAGCAGGACTTCCGGGCCCGGGTCCGCGGCTGTCTCCTCGGCGGGGCCGTGGGCGACGCCTTCGGCGCGGGTGTCGCGGCGCTCCCCCTGGAGGCGATCAGGGCCGCTCACGGGGCCGAGGGGCTCACCGAGCCGGTCCCCGCGTACGGCAGACGGGGCGCGGTCACCGCCGCCAGCCAGATGACCCTCTTCACCGTCGACGGACTGATACGCGCCCAGGTCCGCCGCGACACCGGCGCCTGGCACCCGCCCACCGACGTCCACCGCGCCCATCTGCGCTGGGCGGCCACCCAGCGCGACTGGGGTCCCGACGAGCGGCGGACGGACCTGGGCTGGCTGGCCCGGGAGGAGTGGCTCTACGCCCGCCGCGACCCCGCGCGTGCCTGCCTGGCGGGTCTGGGCGACGAGCTCCTCGGCACCCTCGACAAGCCCAAGAACCCGGACGCGGCCGATTCCGGTGCCCTGGTCCGCTCGGCGCCCTTCGGTCTCCTCGTCGGCTGGGAGCCGCAGCTGGTGTGCCAGCTGGCCGTGGAGTGCGCGGCGCAGACGCACGGCGACCCCGCCGCGTACCTGTCGGCCGGCGCGCTCGCCGTCGTGGTGCACGGGCTCGCACGCGGTGAGAGCGTGGACGGCTCGGTGCAGCGGGCGCTGGCCCAGCTCACCCCGCGACCCGGCCACGAACCCGTCACCGCCGCGCTGCAGCAGGCCCTGGGGTCCGTACGTCAGGGGATGCCGAACGCGGGCCGGGTCACCGATCTCGGCGCGGACGAGGACCGGGCGGAGTGCCAGCTCGCGGCCGCCGTCTACTGCGCCCTGGTCGGCGAGGACATCCGCCACGGGCTGCGGCTCGCGGTCAACCACGACGGCCCGTCCGCCGTGACGGGGGCCGTCACGGGCGCGCTGCTCGGCGCCCTGCACGGCGAGACGGCCCTCCCGCCGGCCTGGCTGGCCGAGCTGGAGGGCCGTTCCACGATCCTGGAGCTCGCGGACGACTTCGCGATGGAGATGACGCAGGGCGCCGCCCTGCACAGCCCCTCGGAGTCGCACCCCGGGTGGCTGGCCCGCTATCCGAGGGGCTGACCGGCGGGCGTGCCCGAGCTCTGCGGCGGGACGGCGGCGTCGCCGTCCTCGTCGGGGTCCTGGTTGATCCTCGCCAGGATCTCGTCGCGCTCGGGGGTGTCCTCGGGCTTGATGAGGCCGATGAGGACGTACAGGATCAGCGAGGTCGCGAGCGGCGAGACGATCTGGATCTGGAGCTCGATGCCGTCCAGGCCGTAGTTGGTCAGCCAGAAGGCGAACAGGCCCGCCGCCCAGGAGACGAGGGCGGCCGTCGGGCCGGACTTCCGGAACGTCTTCAGCAGACCCAGCATGAACGGGATCGCGATCGGCCCCATCAGCCCGGCCACCCACTTGATGACGACCGTGATGATGTCCTTGAAGGTGGGGGAGTTGACCTGGGTGGCGACCGCCATCGACAGGGCGAGGAACGCGATCGTCGACCAGCGCGCCGCGATCAGCCCGGCCTGCTGGGTCCACCTGCGGGCCGCCTTGCTCATGACGGGGGCGATGTCGCGGGTGAAGACGGCCGCGATGGCGTTGGCGTCGGAGGAGCACATGGCCATGGTGTGCGAGAAGAAGCCGACGATGACCAGACCGAGCAGTCCGTGCGGCAGCAGCTGTTCGGTCATCAGGGCGTAGCTGTCGGAGGCGTCGGGCTTCTTCGGGTCGACGAGCAGCGGCGCGACCCACATGGGGAAGAAGAGGACCAGCGGCCAGACGAACCAGAGCACCGCCGAGAGCCGGCCGGAGCGGGTGGCCTCGCGGGCGTTGGGGGTGGCCATGTAGCGCTGCGCCTGGTTCCACATCCCGCCGCTGTACTCGAAGGTCTTGATGAAGAGGTACGCGAGCAGGAAGGTCAGCGTGTACGGGCCGGCGGTCGGCGCGGTGTGGCCCTGGAGCTCGGGCCGGTCCCACACGTCCCACAGCGCGCTGATCCCGCCGAGCTCGGCGAGGACGGCGACGAGCATCGCGATGCCGGCGAAGAACTGGATGACGAACTGGCCCAGTTCGGTGAGCGCGTCGGCCCACAGGCCGCCGACGGTGCAGTAGATGCCGGTGATGACACCGGTGATGAGGATGCCCTGGTTGAGGGAGATCCCGGTGAAGACGGAGAGCAGCGTGGCGATCGCCGCCCACTTCGCACCCACGTCGACGATCTTCAGGAGAACTCCGGACCAGGCGAGGGCCTGCTGGGTGGGCAGGTTGTAGCGGTTCTTCAGGTACTCCAGGGGTGAGGCGACGTGGAGCCGTGAGCGCAGCCGGTTGAGGCGGGGCGCGAAGAGATGGGCGCCGATGGCGATGCCGATCGCGATCGGGAAGGACCACGTGACATAGGACGTGACGCCGTACGTGTAGGCGATGCCGGCGTACCCGGTGAACATCACCGCGCTGTAGCCGGACATGTGGTGGGAGATGCCGGAGAGCCACCAGGGCATCTTCCCGCCGGCGGTGAAGAAGTCGGAGACGTTGTCCACGCGCTTGTGGGACCAGACGCCGATCGCGACCATCACGCCGAAGTAGCCGATGAGCACGGCCCAGTCGAGACTGTTCATTGAGCCCCCTCCAGGGGTCCGGTCCGCCTTGTGAACGCCGTTCATGGTGTGGCGAGTTGACGGGCCAGGACAACGCGATGGATGGTCAAGAGCACGTAAAATCGTTCTCCTTGTTGACCTGCGTTCACATCTCTGAATCCAGATGGGGTCAAAAAGGGCCGCACGGCACGCCGTCGCGTACCGTGCGGCCCGGTCTCCGCCCGCGGGGGCGCTACCGCATCAGCTCGCCCGCGTTGACGAGCAGGGACTGTCCGGTGATGGCCCGCGCCCGGTCCGAGGCCAGGAAGGCGGCCGCCTCCGCCACGTCCCCGTCCGTCGCCAGCTCGGGCAGCGCCATCCGCTCCGCGAGTCGCGCCAGCACCTCGTCCTCCGCCACCCCCTCGGTGTGCGCGGTGAACTGGACGTACGCCTGGACGGGCGGGCCCCACATCCAGCCCGGCAGCACGGTGTTGACCCGGATCCGGTGCGGCCCCAGCTCCCGGGCCATCGAGTACATCGCCGAGGTCAGCGCCCCCTTCGAGGCCGCGTACGCCGCCTGCCGCACCTGCGAGGGCGCGGCGACGGCCGACTGCGTCCCGATCAGGACCACCGAGCCGCCCCGCTCCTTCAGGGCCGGCAGGCAAGCCCGGGTCATGCGCAGCGTGCCGAGCAGATTGACGTCGAGGACCCCCTGCCAGGTGTCGAAGTCCGCGTCCTCGATCCCGCCGAAGTAGCTGTCCCAGGCGGCGACATGGACCACCGCGTCGATCGCGCCGAACCGTTCGAGCGCCAGCGCGGCGAGCGCCTCGCACTGCCCCTCGTCGGTGATGTCGGTGGCCCGGTGGGCCGTCCTCCGCCCGCCCGGGTCGATCTCGGCCGCCGACTTGGCGAGGTTGGCCTCGGTGCGCGCGCCGAGGACCGCGTTGCCCCCGTCCCGTACGACCGTCTCGGCGATCCGGTGCCCGAGTCCGGCGCCGACGCCCGACACGACCACGGTCTTTCCCTGGAGCAGCATCCGGGTGCCTCCCGACTCTGGCGATCGATCTGACGACCCGTCAGAGTAGGAGCCTCCGGAGGACAAGGGAAGGGGTACGGGCATGAGTGACGAGACGTACGCGGAGCTGGCGGCCGTCGGGCCGTACGGCGTCCACCCCGGCCACGCGCTGATCACGATGGTCGAGCCGCACCCGGGCCACGAGTACGCCTACAACCGCTGGTACGAGGACGACCACTACTACGCGGGCGCCATGGCGATGCCCTGGATGTTCGCGGGCCGCCGCTGGGTCGCCACCCGCGACCTGCAGGAACTGCGCACCCCGGAGAAGTCCGCCGTCGCCCAGCCCGTCACCGCCGGCTGCTACCTCTCCACCTACTGGGTCACCGAGGGCCGCTACGACGCGCACATGAAGTGGACCGTCGCCATCAACAAGCGGCTCAACCGCGACGCCCGCGTCTACCGCGACCGCACGCACGTCTTCACGGCCTTCCAGGACCACGAGGCCACCGTGTACCGCGACGGGGCGGCCGGGCCGCGGGACTTCCACGCCCTGGACCACCCCTACCAGGGGCTCGTCCTCCAGGTCGTCGACGCCGAGGGCCCGGACCGGCGCGCCGAGCTGCTCGAACGGCTGCGGTCGAGCGAACTGCCCAGGCGCCTCGCCGGCTCACCGGCCGCGATGGTCACCGTCTTCCGCCCGACACCCCTGCCGGGCGACCGCATGACCTACGTGAAGCAGGTCGAGGGGGTCGACACCCGGCTCACCCTGCTGTGGTTCCTGGAACGCGACCCGCGCGACTGCTGGGCGGAGCACTTCGCGGACCTGGACACCGTCGGGGGCGAGTGGGGGCGGGTCGAACTGGTCGCGCCGTTCATCCCGACGGTGCCGGGCACGGACCAGTACGTCGACCGACTCCGCTGAGGACATGGCCGAGCCCCCTCGGCCAGGACGGCGGACCGGTCGAGAGGGCTCTTTCCGTACGTACCGTGGTGCTCGGAACACGCGGGCTCAGAGCGCCCCGTTGCTCACTTCACCGACGAAGGCGTTCCACGATGCCGAGCCGAAAGCGATGGACGGACCCTCGGGGGCCTTCGAGTCACGGACCGAGATCGCGGCCACGACGGGGGACTTGACTTCGACACAGGCCCCGTTACCGCCGGAATACGAGGACTTGGTCCAGGTGTCCGTAGCGCCCTGAATAATCGCCATGTTCTTCACTCCGGTTCTGCAAGTAGCGTGTCGCGCCAACTCATGCTGGCGTGATCGACGCTACTCGTCGGGTCCGCCGCGTGGGGGCGGCGTTCACCCGACCGGATGGCATATTCCAACTGCGCTTCCGTGGGAGCGAGTACGGGGTGTACCGTGCGTGCCCCTCCGTTCGGGGCCCGGCCGAATGGCTGCTTTCAGGCCCGAATCGGAGAATTCGGAAGGGCCGCCTCTTTCCCCTCCCAATCGGTGCCTCTCAGCCGGCGGCGTACGACTTCGCGATGTCCGAAATGAACTCCCGGGTCTGTTCCACATTCAGGGCCTGCGCCCGCAGGTGTTCGTACATCACGCTGTACTTCGCGACATCCTGCGCCTTCTCCAGATAGAGGTCGCTCGTCACACCCTCGATGTAGACGACGCTGGAGTCGGAAGTGTCCGGGAATTCCAGGATCGCGTAATGCCCGCTGATGCCCGGATGCGCGCCCATGTCGAACGGCAGCACCTGGACGGTCACGTGCGGCAGCTGCGACTGCTCGACGAGATGCTCCAACTGCTGGATCATCAGCTGCTTGTTGCCGACGACCCGGCGCAGCGCGCCCTCGTCGATGACCGCCCACAGCCGCAGCGGCCGCTCCTCGTCCTTGATCCGGTCCTGGCGCCGGGTGCGGACGGTGACCCGCTTGTCGATGTCGGTCGGGTTCGACTCCGGCAGCGCGCCGCTGATCACGGCCTCCGCGTAGCCATGGGTCTGCAGCAGGCCGGGGATGATCTGCGGCTCGTACACCCGCAGGCTCTCGGCGTCCGTCTCCAGGCCGATGTAGACGCTGTACGGGATGTCGCCGAACGCGTGCCACCAGCCCTGCTGGCGGGAGTCCTTGGCCATCTGCATCAGCGACTCGACGACCCGCTCGTCCTCGACCTCGTACACCCCGCAGAGGTCACGGACATCGCGCTGGCTGATGGAGCGACGGCCGTTCTCGAGGCGGCTGATCTTCGACTGGGAGACGAGGAGACGCTCGGCGACCTGCTCGGCCGTCATGTTCTTCGCTTCCCGGAGCCGGCGCAGCTCCTGACCCAATCGGCGTCGCCTGACGGTGGGGTTGACGTTGGACGCCACGGAAACTGCACCTCCGGCTGTCGGCTGCGTAGCTGTGAGTATCTACTGCTTGGCAGACTGCCACCAAAGGTGTGGTGTGCGCTGGGAAATGACGACAACGCAGGCGGAACGCGGAAACGCACGTGTGCGGGGCGGCCGTGACGGCCGCCCCGCACACGTCTGTGCGGCTCCCGGACGGATCCGGTCGATCGGTCGGATCCGGTGGAACTCGCGGATCCGGTCGCGCTCGTGGACGTGGACCTCAGTGCACGGCCGCGCGCGCCATGCTGCCTCGGCGCGGCTGCTGTGGAACGCCGCCCGGGGTACCGCGGCGCGGCTGTGCGGCCACACCGTTCTGGACGTCCATCACGGCATGCGCCACGAGGCCGCCCATGGGGTCGTGCCGGATCAGATCGCGCAGCCGGGACCGCGACGACCGTCCTTCGTTCCCCGGGTACAGGTGCTTGCCGAGACCGACCGCATGGGCCAGCGCGGCGAGCGCCGCGGTCCGCGGGTCCGGCGGTACGCCGGTGCGGATCGCACTGTCCAGCCGGGCTCTGATGTCCCGGCTGATCGCCGTGTCCGTCGCCTGGTAGCGAGTCGTCGGCAACACCCCGCACATCTGGCCCTCCACGGCATGGACCATGCCGCAGCGCTCCAGGTGAGCGAGGTAGATCTGGCGCAGCCCCAGTCGGGGCCCGCCGATCCAGTGGACCGCCCGAACCGGACTGCCGCGCCTGCGCAGCAGTTCCAGTGCGGAGTCCAGAGTCGGATCTCCGGTCGGCCGTGGCATCACCACGGCGATACGATCCCCGTCAGGGGCTATCCGTCCTGCCAGAGCCAGCTCCACTAGCTGTGCTCCGGCGAGGCCGAGGTCGAGCGACTGCGGCTGCGCTGTGGTACCCGTGGCCGGGTCCAGAGCGAGCAGCAGAAGCTCCTCCGGAATTGTTCTGCGGCTCCTGCCCATCCATGCCTCCCCGCGTGGATGAGTCACAGGGTGACCCCTCTCACATTCATCTGTCGAGAGTGCCTGGGTGCTTCGTACGGGAACCAGTAGGTATGTCGTTCTCGTCTAGCACCGGGGCCAACGGGTTCACACAGGACACTGGTACACGGTTCGGACGTACGCATGACGCATGGAGGAGGCACGGTGGCGGGCGAGTCCCCCGACAAGGCGGAGCAGCAGGAGTCTTCGCAGGAGGCTCCTGCGGGTGGCGGCAGGGATCCGCGGCTGTCCGTGCTCCGCGATGCCGCGTCCTCGTCGACGGCGTCCACGGGTTCGACGGGCGCCGCGACCGGGTCGCCGGTCCAGGTCGACCAGCCGACCGCCGTCTTCAAGGCGTTGGTCCCGCGTACCCCCGAGGACGACGCGCCGTCCGAGGATGCCGTGGCCGAGGGCCGCGTGCCCGAGCAGGCCGAGCGTCAGGACCCGCCGTCCGAGGAGCCCGAGGAGGGCGACCGTCTGCGGGCGGCCGTGGCGGCGTGGGTCGCCTCCGGCGACGGGGAGGACCAGGACGGCGCCGAGGCCGCTGACGAGGCCGCTGACGGCGACGCCGATGGCGATGACGACGCCGATGGCGACGACACCGGTGACGAGGCGGGGGGCGACGCGACCGCCGAGGCCGGGACGGCGGACGAGGCGGACGAGGCGGACGAGCCGGCCGCGGAGGCCGCGCGGGACGACGCCGACGCGGACACCACCACCGACGCCGCCGAGAAGGCCCGGGATTCCTGGTTCGCCGCGCGCAAGCCCGCCGAGGCCGTCTCCGAGGCCGTCTCCGAGGCCGCCGATGAGCCCGCCGATCAGCCTGCCGACGAGTCCGTCTCCGATGACGCCTCCGCGTCCGTCGATGAGCCCGGCGCCGAGCGGGGAGCCCCGGCGGACGACGAGCCCGAGTCGACCGACCGGCCCGAGCGGGACGACGAGCCGGAAGGCGTCGCCGAGGCCGCTGACGAGCCCGAGGCCGCGTCCGCGGCCGACAAGCCCACCGATCAGTCCACCATGATGTTCAGGGCCGTACGGCCGCCCGTCGTGGACCAGCCGACGACCGCGCTGAAGCTCCCGCCGCTCCCCAAGCCCGCCGAGGCCGCCCCCAAGCCGGCCGAGGCTCCCAAGCCGGCCGAGGCCCCCAAGCCCGCTGCCGAGCGCCCGAGCACGTTCGTGCCGCTCCGCCCTGACCTCGGCACGCCCAAGGCCCCCGAGCCCAAGGCCCCCGAGGCGAGGACGCCCGCGTCCCCGCCCCCGGCGTCGCTCGCCGAGGCCGAGCGCACCCGGCAGCAGCCGATGCCGCCGCTGCCCCCGCTCGATCTGCTCGCCGAGCTCACGAACACCCCGCCTCCGCCGCCGACCCCCCTGCGCAACACCATGCGGCGCGTGCGGATCTGGACCCCGCTGGTCGTTCTTCTTCTGATCATCTTTGCAGTCGTACAGTTCGTCCGACCGCTCCCCAACCCGACGATGAAGCTCTCCGCCGCGCCCACCTTCACCTTCGAGGGCGGCGAACTGAACATGCCGTGGCCCACCGAGGGACAGGGCGCGGCCGAGGTCGAGGGCGTCGGCTCGCTCGGCACGTACGGGGCCCAGAAGCCCGCCCCGCTCGCGAGCGTGGCGAAGACGATGACGGCGTACGTGATCCTCCGCGACCACCCCATCAAGGGGAACGAGACCGGCCCCGAGATCGAGATCGACAAGCAGGCCGCGGACGAGGCCGGCGCGGAGTTCGAGTCGACGGCGGCGGTCAAGGAGGGGCAGACGTACACGGAGAAGGAGCTGCTCCAGCTCCTCATGATCCCGTCCGCGAACAACGTGGCCCGGCGGCTCGCCCGCTGGGACGCCGGTTCGGAGGCCGCGTTCGTCGAGAAGATGAACGCCGCCGCCAAGGACCTCGGGATGACGCAGTCGACGTACACCGACCCGTCGGGTCTGAAGGCGACCAGCGTCTCCACCCCGCAGGACCAGCTGAAGCTGGCGAAGGCGGTCATGCAGTACGACGTGTTCCGCGAGATCGTGGACATGCCGAACCTGACCGTCGACGGCATCCCCGGCCGGATCGAGAACAACAACAACATCCTGCTGGAGCCCGGTGTCTCCGGGATCAAGACCGGATCGTCCACGCCGGCCGGCGGCAACCTGCTCTGGTCCGCGAAGACGGTCGTCGACGGCAAGGAGCGCCGCATCCTCGGCGTCGTCATGGGCGCGAAGGACGCGGCCGTGCTGCACGAGAAGCTCCAGCTGTCGATCGACTACAGCCTCAAGCTGATCCAGGCCGCGCAGAAGAACGTCACCTCCGCCTCCGTGGTCCGCAAGGGCCAGGTCGTCGGCTACATCGACGACGGCCTCGGGGGCAGCACCCCCGTCGTCGCCGACAAGGAGCTCAAGGCCGTCGGCTGGCCGGGCCTGAAGGTGAACCTGGAGCTCACCGACGGAGGCAAGGCCGTCCCGCACGCCGGCAAGGCGGGCGACGTCGTCGGCCAGGTGTCCATCGGCACCGGCGCCGGCAAGGTCAGCGCTCCCGTCTCCCTCCAGCGGGACCTGGTGGAACCGGGCTTCGACAAGAAGCTGACCCGTCTGGGCTGACTCCGCCGGGCACCCCGGTCCGCCGGGGTGCCCAGCTGTTAGCGTTCCGGATATCGAGACATGCGCGAGAGTCAGCACGGGAGAGGGCCGCGAGTGACCACCGCCGAGCCGACACGCGCGGACGAGGACACGCACCCGCGGGTCACCTCACGTCCCCGAATAGACCTCCCGGCGCCCCGCCCGCCCGTCGAGTCGGCCCCCCGTCCCCGGCCCGCGCGGCGCAAGCGGCGCTACCCCGTCATGATCGCGACGGGCGTGGCCGCGCTCGCCCACGTCCTCTGGTTCTTCCTGTTCGCGAACAGCGGCGGCGACCTCGCGGCCCAGGACGCGTGGGCCGAGTTCGTGGGCCGCCACCCGGACTCCGCGTACAACCTCGCCTGGTACGGCGGGATGCACCCGGTCTCGTACAGCGTGATCTCCCCGTACGTGATGTCCGTGCTCGGCGTCCGTACGACGATGATGATCGCCGGAACGGTCTCGGCCGGCCTGACGGCGCTGATCCTGGTGCGGGTCCGGGCGGTCCGCAATCCGCTGGCGTGCTCGCTGGCCGGGGTCTTCGCCTTCCTGTGCAACGCGCTGTCGGGCCGGGTGACCTTCGGGCTCGGCATGATGTTCGCGCTCGGCGCGGTCGCCGCCGTGTTCTGCTGGCCCCACCGCTGGCGTCACCGGCGCTGGGCGAAGGCGGCGGTCGCCGCCCCGCTCGCCGGACTCGCCACCGCGTGCAGCCCGGTCGCCGGACTCTTCCTCGGAGTCGCGGCGGCGGCGCTCTTCCTGAACAAGCGGCGCCCCGGCGCGTACGCCCTCGGCCTCGCGCCGGTGCTGGTCGTCGCGCTGTCCTCCTGGCTGTTCCCCTTCTCCGGTACGCAGCCGATGTCGCTGGCCTCGACCTCGCTGCCGTTCCTCTTCGGAGTCCTCGTCCTCCTCCTCGTACCGCGCGAGTGGCGCACCGTGCGCACGGGCGCGGCGGTCTACGCGGCGGGCACGCTCCTCACCTGGATGATCGACTCCCAGATCGGATCGAACGTCTCCCGCCTGGTGATGCTCTTCGCCGGCGTGGTCCTCCTCGCGGCCCTGCCGTACACCGTGCCGCGCTCGCGCCGCTGGTACGCCGTCGTCCTGGCCTTCGTCGGCCTGAACGTCTGGATCGGCTTCAAGGGCGTCGACGACGTCATCCGTACCGCCCCTGACGCGTCCTGGGCGCGCGAGGTGGCGCCGCTGATCAACCAGTTGCAGGTGCGCGGGGCGGAGAAGGCGCGGGTGGAGGTCGTACCGGCCTCCAGCCACCGCGAGTCCTCCGCCCTCACCCCGTACATCAACCTCGCGCGGGGCTGGAACCGGCAGGCGGACATGGAGCGCAACCCGCTCTTCTACGACGACACCCTGAACGCCACGAACTACCAGGACTGGCTCGACCGCTGGGCCGTGCACTACGTGGTCCTGCCGACCGGCGCGCCGGACTCGGGCGCGGAGCGGGAGGCGGAGCTGGTCGGCGACGGGCTGCCGTATCTGAAGCAGGTCTGGTCCGACGCGAACTGGCGGCTGTACGAGGTCGACGACCCGACCCCGCTGGCGGAGCCTCCCGCCAAGGTGCGGAAGGCGGGCGCGAACGAGGTCGTCATCGAGGTCGACAGCCCGGGGCGGGTGCTGATCCGCGTGCCGTACTCGCCGTGGCTGGCGCTCCTCGACGAGAACGGCGGCAAGATCGAGCCGCCGGAGGAGACGGAGACGTCGAAGGCGGCGCGCGAGGCGTCGACGACGGAGCTGCCGAAGGTCTTCCTGAACGCATCCGGCTGCCTGCTGAAGACGGAGGCGGACATCGAGGGCGACGAGTGGACGGAGCTGGTGGCGCCGAAGGCGGGCGTGTACCGGCTGGCGGCGCCGTACAAGTTCTTCCCACGGGGCACCGCATGCCCGGAGGAACTCCGCTGAGTCGGCCTTAAGGTGTGCCGCTATGGCATGCGAAAAGTGCGGCGGTGTCGGCAGGGGCCCTTTGCCGGGGATGGGCTGCCGGCAGTGCGTGTCCCCCGGGATCAGGCGGCGCGGGCCCGGCCGCGCGGTGGCGCTCGCGGCCGTCGCGGCGACGGGCTGCCTGGCGGTCGTCGTGTCGCTGGCCGGGGCGGAGGACCCGCCTCCGGCAGCGGCAGAGGGGGACGCTCCGATACGGACGGTGCCCACGAGGAACGGCCCGACCGAGTTCCCCGGCGCACCGGTCCCCGGCACGCAGGCGCCGACGACCTCGGCGCCGCCCCCGTCCTCCACCCCTCCCACGCATCCGGTCCCCCCGCACTACGAGGAGTGGGCGGGCCCGGGATGCGACGGCGGCGGCTACACGGAGTCGGGCCGGTACGCGGACGGCTTCGAGGGCTGGTACACGGTCCTGGCGGGCGGCTTCAAGGGCGGGGGCTGCGACGGCCGCTTCTCGGCGCTCCCGATGTCCGGCAGCGCGACGAAGGACCACGACAACTCGGCGACATGGACGTGGGACGTGGGTCCCGCCTACCGCACGTGCGACCTCGCGGTCCATGTCCCGAGCCCCCCGCGCCCGCAGGACGTGGCCGGGGACCCGTCGGTGTACCAGCTCCTCGCGCACGGCACCCCGTACGCCACCTTCACCGTCGACCAGGTCGACCACCGCGGTGACCTGGTCCCCACGGGCAGCCATCCCCTGCGCACCCCCACGTTCACGGTCCGACTCCTCGACCGGGGCCAGGACTGGGGCGGCTCCGCCCGCGAGGGCGCCCACCACGCGGCGGGCCAGATGCGCCTGACGTGCCGGGAGGCGTAGCGGGAGCGGCGGTCAGCCCGCCGCGCGCAGCAGGTCCAGCTCCGCGCCGATCGCCGCGCGCAGCGCGTCGTGCGCGGGCCCGAGCGCGAACCGCTCGTCGCTCCACCGGTCGCGGGGGTGGAGCCACACCGGCATCCGCACCACGTCGTCCGGCTCCCACGCGTACCGCGGCCAGACGTGCGCGTGCAGAAAGGCGTCGGTGTTCCCCAGGATCTCCAGGTTGACCCGCCGGAAGCCGTCGTCCCTCTTCCGACAGGCCCGCTCGACCGCCTCTCCGAGCAGATCCATGTCCGACAGGAAGTCCAGCCGTTTGCGGCGCGGCAACTCGGACAGCCGCTGCACACCGGGTTCGTCCACCAGCAGCACCGAGTACCCGGGCAGGAACTGCACATCGCCGATCACGGCGAAGCCGGCGTCGAGACGCCGCATGACGGCCGGGTTCTCCCCGCGCACCGCACTGCCGATCCGATCCGCCCGCCAGTCCTCGTTCACCATGAATCCCTCCCGCCACCGAGCCTACGGCCCGCGCGGTGTCGGCGCCGCCGTCCGCCGCCGAGTCGGGGGTGCGTTCCCTGACGAGCACCCCGCCCACGCTGGAGGAGCTCTTCCTGCGGCACTACGCCGACGAGACCGCCGAGGACATCGAGCGCTGGGAGGAGGAGTGGGACGAGGAGGGCTTCGGGCTCTTCGCCGTCGAGCTCCTGGGCTCCGGTGAGCTGATCCTCGCCCATGTCCCGGCGGAGGAGTGGCTCTCGGTCTCGCTCTATCCCGGCCACGAC
>NZ_JBEZNW010000034.1:0-79861 GCF_040653355.1 Streptomyces sp. NPDC047971
CCGGGGGGGGGGGGCGGGGCCCCGCCCCCCCCCCCCCCCCGTGGGGGGGGGGCCGTCCCCCCCCCCCCCCGGGGGGGGGCCGCCCCCGCCCCCCCGCGGCTCGCGGACATCGCGGCCCAGTCGGGCGTCAGCGAGGCCACCGTCAGCCGGGTCCTCAACGGCAAGGCGGGCGTGGCCGGAGCGACCCGGCACCGGGTCCTGGCCGCGCTCGACGTGCTCGGCTACGAGCGTCCCGTACGGCTCAAACGCCGCAGCGCAGGTCTGGTCGGTCTGGTCGTGCCCGAGCTGACCAACCCGATCTTCCCGGCCTTCGCCCAGGTCATCGAGCAGGTCCTGGCCGGGCACGGCTACACCCCGGTGCTCTGCACCCAGATGCCGGGCGGCGCCACCGAGGACGAGCTGGTCGAGCAGCTGGAGGAGCGCGGGGTCACCGGCATCATCTTCCTCTCCGGGCTGCACGCCGACGCGAGCGCGGACCCGGAGCGGTACGTCCGGCTGGCCGCGCGGGGCGTCCCGTTCGTCCTCATCAACGGCTTCAACGAGCGGGTCGACGCCAACTTCGTCTCGCCCGACGACCGCGCCGCGGCGCGGATGGCCGTACGGCACCTGGTCGAGCTGGGCCACGAGCGGATCGGTCTGGCGATCGGCCCCACGCGCTACGTCCCCTCCCGCCGCAAGGCGGAGGGGTTCGCGGCCGAGTTGCACCACCTGCTCGGGATCGAGCGGGCGGAGGCCGAACGGTTCGTCCGCCCCACCCTGTTCGGTGTGGAGGGCGGGCACGCGGCGGCCGACATCCTGCTCGACCAGGGCTGCACCGGCATCGTCTGCGGCTCCGACCTGATGGCCCTCGGCGCGATCCGCGCCGTCCGCGCCCGGGGCCTCGACGTGCCCCGTGACGTGTCGGTCGTCGGCTTCGACGACTCGCCGCTGATCGCGTTCACGGACCCGCCGCTCACCACCGTGCGCCAGCCCGTGCAGGCGATGGCCACGGCGGCGGTGGGCGCGCTCCTGGAAGAGGTCGAGGGAAACCCCGTGCAGCGCACGGAGTTCGTCTTCCAGCCGGAGCTGGTGGTGCGAGGGTCCACGGCGCAGCCGCCGGCCGGAACCTCGCTGCAACTCCTTGCGTAACTCCCTGCATTGAGGGGTCCCAAGGGTTGACCGGGGGTCGGGGCACTCGTACGGTCACGGCTGAAAACAGTTGCTGCTAGTTTCGGCAACATCTTGCGACAGTGAAGTCAGCAGGAGGACAACATGGCCAGTAAGACCGTGGCCGCTGCACTCGCCCTCGTGGCGGGAGCCGCTGTGGCCGTCACGGCACCGACCCCCGCGCAGGCCGCCCCGCCCGGTGAGAAGGACGTCACCGCGGTGATGTTCGAGTGGAAGTTCGCCTCCGTGGCGAAGGCTTGCACCGAGCAACTCGGCCCCGCGGGGTACGGATACGTCCAGGTCTCGCCGCCCCAGGAACGGATCCAGGGCTCCACCTGGTGGACCGCGTACCAGCCGGTCAGCTACAAGATCGCCGGCCCTCTCGGCGACCGCACCGCCTTCAAGTCCATGATCGACACCTGCCACGCGGCGGGCGTGAAGGTCGTCGCCGACTCCGTCATCAACCACATGGCCAACGCGTCGGGCACGGGAACGGGCGGGACCTCGTTCTCCAAGTACGACTACCCCGGCCTGTACTCGGGCGCCGACATGGACGACTGCCGGGCCACGATCTCGAACTACCAGGACCGGGCGAACGTCCAGAACTGCGAGCTCGTCGGCCTCCCGGACCTCGACACCGGCGAGGACTGGGTCCGCGGCCGGATCGCCGCCTACATGAACGACCTGCTCTCCCTCGGCGTGGACGGCTTCCGCGTCGACGCCGCCAAGCACATGCCGGCCGCGGACCTCGCGAACATCAAGTCGCGGCTGAGCAACCCGGGCGTCTACTGGAAGCAGGAGGCGATATACGGGGCCGGCGAGGCGGTCGCGCCGAGCGAGTACCTGGGCAACGGGGACGTCCAGGAGTTCCGCTACGCACGGGACCTCAAGCGGATCTTCGGCTCGGAGAAGCTCGCGTACCTGAGCAACTTCGGCGAGTCCTGGGGCTACATGGCCTCCGGGAAGTCCGGCGTCTTCGTCGACAACCACGACACCGAGCGCGGCGGCGACACCCTCAACTACAAGAACGGCGCCACCTACACCCTGGCGAGCGTCTTCATGCTGGCCTGGCCCTACGGCTCCCCGGACGTCCACTCCGGCTACGAGTGGTCCGACAAGGACGCGGGCGCCCCCAACGCCGGCCAGGTCAACGCCTGTTACAGCGACGGCTGGAAGTGCCAGCACGCCTGGCGCGAGATCGCCTCGATGGTCGGCTTCCGCAACGCCGCGCGCGGCACGGCGGTCGGCAACTGGTGGGACAACGGCAACAACGCGATCGCGTTCGGCCGGGGTGACAAGGCGTACGTCGCCCTCAACCACGAGGGCTCGTCGCTGACCCGCACCTTCCAGACCGGACTGCCGGCCGGTACCTACTGCGACGTGCAGTCCAACACCGGCGTGACGGTGAACACGGCGGGCCAGTTCACCGCCACCCTGCCGTCCAACACGGCGCTCGCCCTGCACGTGAACGCGCGCAGCTGCGGCGGCGGCACGACGACCCCGCCGCCCGCGAGCGGCGGAGCCGCCTTCAACGTCGACGCCACCACGGCCGTCGGCCAGAACATCCACGTGACCGGCAACCGCGCGGAGCTGGGCAACTGGTCCCCGTCCGCGGCCCCGAAGCTCGACCCGGCCTCGTACCCGGTCTGGAAGCTCGACGTCTCGCTGCCCGCCGGAACGACCTTCGAGTACAAGTACGTCCGCAAGGACGCCGCGGGCAACGTGACCTGGGAATCCGGAGCCAACCGCACCGCGACGGTCCCCGCCTCCGGCCAGATCGTCCTGAACGACACCTTCCGCAACTGACAGCACCTCCCACCAGGGCCGCCCCGCCGGGGCGGCCCCCCTTCCCGTACCTCCAGGGAGAACCGTGATACGCAAGAGAACGGCGGCCGCCGTGGCCACCGCCCTGTGCGCGGCGCTGGTGCCCGCCCTCCCCGCGGCCGCCGCGCCCCCGCCCCCACCCCCGCCGTCCGACAAGGCGCTCGCCGCTCAGCCCGCGCGTCACGACCTCACCCGGGAGCAGTTCTACTTCGTCCTGCCGGACCGGTTCGCCAACGGGGACACCTCCAACGACCGCGGCGGTCTCACCGGAACGCGGCTCGACACCGGCTTCGACCCCGCCGACAAGGGCTTCTACCAGGGCGGCGACCTCAAGGGCCTCACCCGGAAGCTCGACTACATCAAGGGACTCGGCACCACCGCCATCTGGATGGCGCCGATCTTCAAGAACCAGCCCGTCCAGGGCACCGGCAAGGACGCCAGCGCCGGCTACCACGGCTACTGGATCACCGACTTCACCCAGGTCGACCCGCACTTCGGCACCAACGCCGACCTGGAGATGCTGATCGACCAGGCCCACGCCAAGGGCATGAAGGTCTTCTTCGACGTCATCACCAACCACACCGCGGACGTCGTCGACTACAAGGAGAAGACCTACGACTACCTCTCCAAGGGCGCCTTCCCGTACCTGACGAAGGACGGCGTTCCCTTCGACGACCGCGCCGCCGCGACCGACGGAACGTTCCCGCGCGTGGACACGGACTCCTTCCCCCGCACCCCCGTCGTCCCGGCCGAGAAGAAGAACCTCAAGGTTCCCTCCTGGCTCAACGACCCGACGATGTACCACAACCGGGGCGACTCGACCTTCGCCGGCGAGTCCTCCCAGTACGGCGACTTCGTCGGCCTGGACGACCTGTGGACCGAGCGCCCCGAGGTCGTCGCGGGCATGGAGAAGATCTACCAGCGCTGGGTCCGCGACTTCGACATCGACGGCTTCCGCATCGACACCGTCAAGCACGTCGACACCGCCTTCTGGACCCAGTGGGCCACCGCCCTCGACGAGTACGCCGCCAAGCGCGGTCGCGACGACTTCTTCATGTTCGGCGAGGTCTACTCCGCCGACCCGGCGATCACCGCCCCGTACGTGACCGAGGGCCGGCTCGACGCCACCCTCGACTTCCCCTTCCAGGACGCCGCCCGCGCCTTCGCCTCCCAGGGCGGCTCCGCGGACAAGCTGGCGAACCTCTTCGGCCAGGACTACCGCTACACCACCGACAAGGCCAACGCCTACGAGTCGGTGCCCTTCCTCGGCAACCACGACATGGGCCGCTTCGGCACCTTCCTCAAGCAGGACAACCCGCAGGCCGGCGACGCCGAACTGCTCCAGCGCTACCGCCTCGCCAACGAGCTGATGTTCCTCGGCCGCGGCAACCCCGTCGTCTACTACGGCGACGAACAGGGCTACACCGGCGCCGGCGGCGACAAGGACTCCCGCCAGACCCTCTTCGCCTCGAAGACCGCCGACTACCTCGACGACGACCAGCTCGGCACCGACCGCACCCACGCCACCGACGCGTACGACCCGAACCACCCCCTCTACCGGCAGATCGCCGCCCTCTCGAAGCTCACGCGCGAGCACCCCGCGCTGCGCGACGGCGTCCAGCAGCAGCGGTACGCCGAGGGCTCCGTCTACGCCTTCTCCCGCACCGACGCCCGCGCGAGGACCGAGTACGTCGTCGCCGCCAACAGCTCCACCGAGGCGAGGACCGTCGAGATCCCGACCGGCTCCGCGGGCATGGCCTTCACCGCGATCCACGGCGGCGACACCCGCGTCACCAGCGCCGGCGACACGAAGATCAAGGTGACCGTCCCGGCGCTCGGCTCCCTCGTCCTCAAGGCGGCCAAGCCGCTCGGCGCGCCCGCCGCCGCACCGGCCATCACGCTCAAGGCCCCGGAGGCCGGAGCCACCGGCACCGTCGAGCTGACCGCCGACGTCCAGGGCGGACAGCTCAACCGCGTCGTCTTCGCCGCCCAGACCGGCAACGGGAAGTGGCAGGTCCTCGGCTCCGCCGACCACGCCCCCTACAAGGTCACCCAGAAGGTCACCGCGCCCGAAGGAACCGCCCTGCGCTACAAGGCCGTCGTCGTCGACAGCGCCGGCCGCACGGCGAGCGCGACCGCCGCGACCACCAGCGGAGCCCCGGCCGTCGAACAGCCGCCCACGGCCACCCAGCGCGACTACGCCATCGTCCACTACAAGCGCGCCGACGGAGACTACGCCGACTGGGGCCTGTACACCTGGGGCGACATCGCCGACGGCGAAGGCACCACCTGGCCCGCCGGCAAGCCCTTCACCGGCCGTGACGCCTACGGCGCCTTCGCCTACGTCAAGCTCAAGCCCGGCGCCTCCTCCGTCGGCTTCATCGCCGTGAACAAGGACGGCGTCAAGGACACCGACGCCGACCGCGCCATCGACCTCTCCAAGACCGGCGAGGTCTGGATCGAGCAGGGCAGGCCCGAGGTCCTCGACGCCGCGCCCGAGGGCGCGTACCCCCCGCAGGACACGACGAAGGCCGTCCTGCACTACAAGCGCGCGGACGGCGACCACGCGGGCTGGGGCCTGCACACCTGGACCGGTGCCGCGAACCCCACCGACTGGAGCAAGCCGCTGGAGCCGGTGCGCACCGACGCCTACGGAGCGGTCTACGAGGTCCCGCTCGCGGCCGGCGCCACCTCCCTCTCGTACATCCTGCACAAGGGCGACGAGAAGGACCTGCCCACCGACCAGTCCCTCGACCTGAAGGCCGACGGCCACGAGGTGTGGCTCCTCGGCGGCCAGGAGAAGTACCTGCTCCCGCAGCCCAAGGGCAGCGGGGCCGCGCTCGACCTCACCAAGGCCCAGGCGATCTGGATCGACGAGACCACCCTCGCCTGGAACGGCGCCGACACCGCCGCCTCCAGCGTCCTGCTCGCCTCCCGCGACGGCTCGATCACGGTCGAGAACGGGACGCTCACCGGCGACCGCCAGGTCCTGCGCCTGAACCCGACGCAGCTCACCGACGCCCAGAAGGCCGCCTTCCCGCACCTGAAGTCCTACGGCGCCTTCACGGTCGACCCGCGCGACCGCGACCGCGACCGCGTCCGCGGGGCGCTCAAGGGGCAGCTCGTCGCCGCCCAGTACGCCGCGAACGGTGCCGTCCTGACCGCCACGGGCGTCCAGCTCGCCGGCGTCCTCGACGACCTCTACGCGGCGAAGGCCACCGGCGCCGCGCTCGGCCCGGTGTTCCGGGCCGGCCGCCCCACCCTGTCCCTCTGGGCGCCCACCGCCCAGTCCGTCTCCCTCGAACTCGACGGCAGGGCCGTCCCCATGCGCCGCGACGACGCCTCCGGCGTCTGGTCGGTCACCGGCACGCGCGCCTGGACGGGCAAGCCGTACCGGTACGTCGTCAAGGTCTGGGCGCCCAGCGTCCGGCAGCTCGTCACCAACAAGGTCACCGACCCCTACTCCACCGCCCTGACCACCGACTCGGCCCAGAGCCTCCTCGTCGACCTCGCGGACCCGAAGCTCGCCCCCAAGGGCTGGCAGAGCCTCGCCAAGCCCGCGGCCGTACCGCTGCGGGACGCCCAGATCCAGGAGCTCCACATCCGCGACTTCTCCCTCGCGGACAGCACGACCGTCCCGGCGCACAAGGGCACCTACCTCGCCTTCACCGACGCCGGCAGCAAGGGCTCACAGCACCTGAAGGCCCTCGCCGCCTCGGGGACGTCCTACGTCCACCTGCTCCCGGCGTTCGACATCGGCACCATCCCCGAGAAGAAGTCCGCGCAGACCGAGCCGGCCTGCGACCTGAAGGTCTACGCCCCCGACTCCGAGGAGCAGCAGGTCTGCGTGGCCGCCGCCGCGGCCAAGGACGCCTACAACTGGGGCTACGACCCGCTGCACTACACCGTCCCCGAGGGCTCCTACGCCACCGACCCCGAAGGCACCCGCCGCACGGTCGAGTTCCGGCAGATGGTCCAGTCCCTCAACGGCGCCGGACTGCGCACGGTCATGGACGTGGTCTACAACCACACCGTGGCGAGCGGCCAGTCCGACAAGTCCGTCCTCGACAGGGTCGTGCCCGGCTACTACCAGCGGCTCCAGGCCGACGGCTCCGTGGCCACCTCCACCTGCTGCGCCAACACCGCGCCCGAGAACGCCATGATGGGCAAGCTCGTCGTCGACTCCGTCGTCACCTGGGCCAAGCAGTACAAGGTGGACGGCTTCCGCTTCGACCTCATGGGCCACCACCCGAAGGAGAACATCCTCGCCGTCCGCAAGGCCCTGGACGCGCTGACCGTCGCCAAGGACGGTGTCGACGGCAAGGCGATCGTCCTCTACGGCGAGGGCTGGAACTTCGGCGAGATCGCCGACGACTCCCGCTTCGTCCAGGCCACCCAGAAGAACATGGCCGGCACGGGCGTCGCGACCTTCTCCGACCGGGCCCGCGACGCCGTCCGCGGCGGGGGCCCCTTCGACGAGGACCCGGGCGTCCAGGGCTTCGCCTCCGGCCTCTTCACCGACCCCAACTCCTCGACCGCCAACGGCACCCCCGAACAGCAGAAGGCCCGGCTGCTGCACTACCAGGACCTGATCAAGGTCGGTCTGAGCGGCAACCTCGCGGACTACACCTTCACCGACACCTCGGGCCGTACGGTCAAGGGCAGCCAGGTCGACTACAACGGTGCCCCGGCCGGATACGCCGCCGCACCCGGCGACGCGCTGGCCTACGCCGACGCCCACGACAACGAGACCCTGTACGACGCGCTGGCCTTCAAGCTCCCGGCGACCACCTCGGCCGCCGACCGGGCCAGGATGCAGGTCCTCGCCATGGCGACGGCGACCCTCTCGCAGGGCCCCGCGCTCTCCCAGGCGGGCTCGGACCTGCTGCGTTCCAAGTCGCTCGACCGCAACTCGTACGACAGCGGTGACTGGTACAACGCGATCCACTGGGACTGCCGGAACGGCAACGGCTTCGGCCGGGGGCTGCCCCCCGCCGCCGACAACAAGGCCAAGTGGGGCTACGGAAAGCCGCTGCTGACCGCCCCGTCGCTCACCGTCGGCTGCGCGCAGATCGACGGCGCCTCGGCCGCCTACCGCGACCTCCAGAAGATCCGGACGACCGAGTCCGCCTTCTCCCTCGCCACCGCCGGGCAGGTCCAGGACGCCCTGTCCTTCCCGCTCTCCGGCACCGGCGAGACCCCGGGCGTGATCACCATGCGCCTCGGCGGCCTGGTCGTGGTCTTCAACGCCACTCCCGAGCGGCAGACCCAGCGGGTCGCCGCCCTGGCCGGAAAGAGCCACACCCTCCACCCGGTCCAGGCCGCGGGCGCGGACTCCGTGGTCAAGTCGGCGTCGTACGAGACGGGTTCGGGCACCTTCACGGTCCCGGCCCGCACCGTGGCGGTCTTCACCGCCCGCTGACCGGGCAGGCGCACACGAGGCGAGGCCGGCCGGGAACTCCCGGCCGGCCTCGCCGCGCGTTCCGGCCCGGCCGGGTCAGACCAGTGGCTTCTCCCGCAGGATCACTCCGTACCGCGTGCCGTCGGCGGCGGTCTTCCCCGGCTCCTCACCGACGGCCGTGTACCCCGCGGCCTCGTAGTACGTCCGCAGTCGCGGATTGCGCGAGACGGAGTCCAGCCGGGCCACCCCCCGCCCGCCCGCCCTGATCCGCCCCTCCGCGTGGGCGAGGAGCGTCCGGCCCGCGCCGGCGGGGGCGGACTCCCGGTCGGTCATCAGCCGGTGGACGTAGCCCGCCACCGGCGGCTGCGGACCCCACGCCTGCTCGTCGTCCCACCACAGCTCGTACGCGCCGAAGACCCGGCCCCCGGCCGAGGCCAGCCACACCTCGCCGTCGGCGATCCGCGCCCGGAAGTGTTCCGCGGTCTTGTCGCCCGGCTTCCACTGGTCGATCCCGCGTCGGACCATCCACCGCGCGAGCCCGTCGAAGATCCCCACGAGAAGGTCCCTGTCGCGGTCGTCCGCCTGCCGGAAGGTCACGTGTGCGCTCATGACGATCACCGTAAGGTCCGGCCGGACATCCGTTCCACCGGGAGTGCCCCCGGGCCGCGGATCGCGGCCTCGAACCCTCCCACCGCGAGAACCGAGGCCGACGACGGGCCCGGGAGGGGCCGGGCGGCTACGCCGGCCGCTGCGCGGGCACCCGCGGCACCAGGGCCGCGAGCCGGCCCACCAGGTCGCCGAACGGCCCGTCGGACGGCTCGTCGGCGAGGATCCGGACCAGGACGTCCGCCATCTCCTCGTCGTACGCCGCGCTCACCGCCGCCAGCGCCGCGAAGTCGTGCACCAGCTGCAACTCCAGCTCGGCGCGCGGCACGCGGCGCCCGTCCAGCCAGATCAGCGCCGTCGACTCGGCGAGCGACACCCAGGAGCGGACGACCAGTTCGAGCCGGGCGGACGGCTTCCCGACGTTCAGATGGGCCAGGATCTGCTCGTAGGCCGCCTGCCGCACCTCGTCGATCATCGCGTTGGTGGTGGAGGAGCCCACCGCGGGACCGCCCCTCATCAGCGCCGCGAAACCCGGTCCGTGATCGTCCACGAAGTCGAAGAACCGGCCCATCACCCGCAGCAGCCGCGTCCCGAGCGGACCGTGCGGCGGCTCCAGGAAGCGGGCGGCCAGCTCGTCGGCCGCCCGCCGCAGCGCCGCCTCGTACAGGCTCTGCTTGCCGGGGAAGTAGTGGTAGACCAACGGCCGCGAGATCCCCGCGGCCGCGGCGATCTCGTCGATGGAGACCTCGTCGGGAGAGCGGTGGCTGAACAGTTCGAGAGCCACCCCGATCAGCTGCTGCTTGCGCTCCTCGACGCCCATCCTGCGTCGCACCCCGGTCGTCATGCGAACAGCCTAACCGCCGTCCGTTACGCTCCCACGACATGAGCACCTCCGGTTTGAGCCCGAAGCAGGCACGCCAACTGCGGATAGCGGCCGCGTCCGTTCTGCTGGTCGCCATGGCGGCGGTCCTGGTGATCAGGCTCGCGAGCCGCACGTCCGTCCTGGTCGTCGGGGTGTACGGGCTGGCCATGATCCTCTGCGGCGTGGTGATCGAGCTCTCCCGCAACGGCCGCACCCGGCTGGGCACCTGGCTCCTGGTGGGCGGCCTCTCCGCGGCGCTCGTCTTCGACTGGCTGATCCTTCCGTGACGGACACCGCGCCCGGCGCGGGCCCGTTCGAGCGCTCGAACGGGCCCTTCGTCGCGCCGGGGGCCGGGCTCGCCGCTCGCTAGAGGTCGAGGACCAGCCGCTCCCCGGCGCAGCGGGAGACACAGATCAGCATCGAGTCGCCGCGCTCCGCGTCCGTCAGGAGCTCGTCGCGGTGGTCGATCTCGCCCTCCAGGACGCGCTGTTGGCAGGTTCCGCAGAAGCCCTGTTCACAGGAGTACACGATGCCCGGCAGCTCGTCGCGCACCGCGGCGAGCACCGACCGGTCCGCCGGCACCGTCACCGTACGACCGGAGCGGCGCAGTTCGATCTCGAAGGCGCCGCCGCCGGCCGCCGCGGCGGGGGAGAAGCGCTCCAGATGCGGGGTCCTGCCCGCCGGCATCGCGGCGGTCACGGCGTCCATCAGTCCTTCCGGGCCGCAGCAGTACACCGCCGTCTCCTCGGGGACCTCGGCGAGGAAGCCCAGATCGGGCGGCCCCGACTCGTCCTCGGTGATCACCGTCACCCTTTCCCGGCCTCCCCGCTCCGCGCCCAGCCCCTCGATCTCGTCCAGCCAGGGCAGGGTGGCCCGGCTGCGGCCGCAGTACAGCAGCCGCCAGTCGGCGCCGGCCGCCTCCGCGGCCCGCAGCATCGGCAGCACGGGGGTGATGCCGATGCCTCCCGCCACGAAGACGTACGCGGGGGAGTCGACCAGCGGGAAGCGGTTGCGCGGGCCGCGGATCTCGATCTCCGTGCCCTCGTGGAGCTGTTCGTGCACCTCGCGCGAGCCCCCGCGGCCGTCCTCGATCAGCCGGGTCGCCACCGTGTACGCGTCGCTGTCCGCCGGGTCCCCGCACAGCGAGTACTGGCGCACCAGACCGGACGGAAGCACCAGGTCGACATGGGCGCCGGGCTGCCAGGCCGGCAGGCCGGTGCCTTCGAGGCGGAGCCGGACCACGCCCTCGGCCGGTTCGGCCCGCTCGGTGACCAGCACCCTCCTGGTGACGGTCGCGAGCCGGCCACGGCCGGAGACGGGCTCGTCGAGCGCGGGCATCGGCCACAGCGGGGCGGCGTCGATCCGGCGGCGCACGGCCCGTTTGGCGAGGACCGCGGCCCCGGCGATCAGGACGACGGTACGCAGACGTGGCATGGTCAGCGACCTCCGTTGGCGCCGGGGGAGTTGGCCAGATAGGCGACGGCCTGGGCGGTGTTCCCCTCCTGGGAGGGGTGGTAGGTCCGGCTGAGGTAGCGGGGGACCGCGCGCAGCAGATCGGGCGTGGAGGGCAGCACGCCCTCCCGGCCCTTGCGGACCAGCTGTCCGACCGAGGCCCTGCCGTTGACGAGGGTGGGGTCGTTCTCCATGAAGAAGCGGGTGCCGCGCTGCCAGAGGAAGACCATCGCGGTGAACGCCGTGGCCCAGGTGCGGGCGCGGCGCCGGTAGCCGCCGTCGAGGTGCATGAACAGCTCGAAGGCGACGGAGCGGTGCTCGACCTCCTCGGCGCCGTGCCAGCGCAACAGATCCAGCATGGTCGGGTCGGCGCCCCTGCGGTCGAGCTCCTCGGCGTTGAGGACCCAGTTGCCGAGGAAGGCGGTGTAGTGCTCGATGGCGGCGATGAGCGCGACCCGCTCCATCAGCCACCAGCGGCGGGGTCGGCCGGGCGGCAGGGTCCGGTCGCCGAGCAGCTTCTCGAAGAACCAGTCCACCTGGGCGGTGTACGGAGTGGGGTCGAGGCCCAGCTTCTTGAGGTGCGGGAGCACGTCGTCGTGCGCCTGGGAGTGCACGGCCTCCTGGCCGATGAAGCCGATGACGTCCGCACGCAGCCGGTCGTCGGTGATGAAGGGGAGCACCTGCTTGTAGACGTGCACGAACCAGCGTTCGCCGGCCGGGAGGAGCAGGTGCAGCACGTTGATGGTGTGGGTCGTGAACGGGTCGCCGGGAACCCAGTGGAGCGGGGTCTCCTCCCAGTCGAAGGAGACCTTGCGGGCCTTGAGTTCGATGTGCTCCGACGCCACCGGTGCAGGCTGCGTATTAGACATGACGTCAATGTACTGAGGAGTAAGCAGTTGGCAACAGGCTCGTGCATGCGGAATCTTCGGGCCGGGACGGCGACGTGCCGCGCCGCCCGGCCGGCATCGACTAGCGCAGCGCGCCGACCCTCGTCCCGTCGTCCAGCGTGCCGTTCAGGTCCGCCCGGGCGCCCGCCTTCGCCTTCACCGCGAGAAGTCGCCCCTCGGCCTCGCCCCGCACCCCGCCGGTGGTGCGCAGGGAGGCGAAGTCCTCGCTGCCGGCGGCCAGGACGTACCACTGCCCGCTCTTCGCCTGCCAGAGCACCCCGGAGAGCACCCGCGGCTCACGCGGCCCGCACGCGGGGGACTCCTCGGCCTTCGCCACGACGGCCGCGGTACCGCCGGGCACGGTCCCGCCGGCCGTGCTCCCGCCCGGCGCGGGGGCCGCGAACTCGGCGAGCACCCTGCTGCCCGTGCCCCGCCAGGTCTCGGCCCGGGTGCACAGCCAGGCCGCCCGGCCCCCACCCTCCGGCAGCCGCTGCGTGGCGAACTGCCAGGCGTTGACCGCTCGTACCCCGTGCGAACGGACCGTCGTCAGCCGGCAGGCCGTGCTCGCCCACGCCGTCCGGGCCGCCGCCCCCGTCCCGTCCACCGGCGCGGTGCCCGGCGGCCCCGAGGTCAGCCTGGCCGGCACCAGCTCGCCCAGGTCGGTCAGCAGCCGCACCCCTGTCGCGTCCCGCACCTGGAGCGTGTTCCACGCCGTGCAGTCGCGCGCCTGCGCCGGACTGAGCATCACCTCCGTCACCCCGTACGCGTCCCGCTCCAGCCGCCAGGGTGTCTTCGTGGGAGCCAGCAGGTCCCGTACCGCCGTCTCCCGTACCCAAGGGGCCGTCAGATAGCGCACGTTCGCCGTGGTGCGCGAGACGACGAGGGCCGCGGAGCCGACCGCGTCCGCCCCGTCCGTGCGCGCGAAGTCCAGCGCCGCCCCACCCCTTCCCGCCCCCGCCGCCGGCTCCGCGTACCGCACCGCCCGCAGCCCGTCGTGGAGCAGCACCACCCGCGATCCGTCGACCTCCCCCGCGAACAGCAGCTGCGACGGCCCCATCGGCGGTCCGACCGGTGTCCCGGGCGTCGCCGACGACCGCACCGAGGGACCGGGGCGCGCCCAGACCGCCAGTGCCCGCCCCAGCAGCGCCCGGTCGCCCGTCAGCCCGCCCCGGGCCGGCCACACCGAGAAGTCCGTACGTGCCGAGCTCTGCCAGAAGCCCGCCGGGACCCGCTTCAGCGTCCCCGGGTCGAGTGCCGCCTCGGCCGCCGGATTGCGCGCGTACGCAGGCGCCGCGGCGCCGCTTCGCCCCCAGCCGTCCCCCGGCAGACCGAGCAGCGTCCCGCACACCAGCACGGCCGCCGCCGCGGCGAGCGCGGCCCTGCCGTGCTGACGGCGGCGCATCAGATCCGTCGGCCGGGCCTGCAGCGAACACGGGTCGAACTCGGGTGAGTCGAGCAGCGCGTACATCGCCTCGACGCCGTCCGCCTCCTCCAGCGCGGCCGCCGCCTCCGCCGCCGGGACCCCCGCCGCCGCGAGCACCCGCAGCACCTCCGGGTCGCCCTGCCGCTCCAGCCCCCGCAGCACGTACACCGCGCGCGCCGGCCCGGACAGCGCGGAGAGCCGCTGGTCCAGGGCCAGTTCGTCGGCGCCGCCGGCCCGGGGGAACAGCCGCAGCCCCCATACGTGCGGCAGCAGCGGAGGGAACTGCGCCCGCCGCGGCAGCGCCCGGCGTCTCAGCGGCAGCCCCGCGATCAGCGCCTGCCGCAGCGCCTCGCCCCGCACGTACGCGTACCCGGGGTCGACGGCGTCCTCGGTACGACGCGGCCCGGGGACGCCGCCGGACGTCCTGCGGCGCGGCAGCGCCCCCTGGACCAGGGCATGCGCCGTCAGCACCCGGCGGTTCCTGCCCAGCGTCGGCGGCAGCACGAGATAGGCGATCCGGACCAGGCGCGGATAGTGCTCGACCAGCGCGGCCTCGGCCTGTTCGACATCGACCGGGCCGAGAGGGGTGGGGGCGAGTTCCTGGGTGCTCACGTTCAGCAGAACGAGCGAATCATCCGATGGTCACCCCGGCCGGACCGCGTCGCTCCGGATCTCCCGGAGCGCGGCCCCGGCGCCCGCTCGGGTCGCGGCGCCTCACGCCTCGTACACCGTCAGCCGCTCGCGGATGACGGCCGTCACCTCGTCCGGGACGCCCAGGCCCTCCCGGACGTACTTCTCCATCGAGCCGTGCCGGACCGCCACCTCGTCGAGCGCCGCCTCCAGGTACGCGGGGACGACCCCGATCAGCGCCAGGGCCAGTTCCGGGTCGCCGCCCTGCGCCGTGAACCCCTCGATCATCGGCGCGAACGCCAGGCGTACGGCCGGGTTGACCGACAGGTACTCCGCGAGGACCGTCTCCTCGTCCGCGCCGAGCAGCGACAGCACGATCGCCGCCGCCCACCCGGTGCGGTCCTTGCCGGCCGTGCAGTGGAAGAGCAGCGGACCGGTCCGCGGATCGCCGAGCTCGCCGAGGAAGGCCCGGTAGGACGCGCGCGCCGAGTCGGAGCTCACGAAGGCCCGGTAGGTCCGGCGGAAGGCGTCCTGGGCCCTGCCGCCCCCCAGGTACTCGTCCGCGAGCGCCGGGTCGTTCAGCAACTGCTTCAGCCGGGCGGCGGGCGGCAGACCGCTGGTCGCGAGATGGTCGGCGAGCACGTCCGCGACGAGCACCCGCGCGCCGGGCGGAAGCTGGTCCGGGCGCTCCGCCCGCTCGCTCTCGGTACGGAAGTCGACGACCGTGCGGATGCCGAGCGCCGCGACCCGGGGCTCGGTGGGGTCGAGCCGGTCGAGCTGGGCGGAGCGGAAGACGCGGCCAGGACGGACGCTGCGTCCCCCGCCGAGGGGGAGGGAGCCGAGGTCGCGGAGGTTGGCGACGGTGGCGGCGGGGATGGCGGGCATGGCGTCGACTCCTCCATATCGTGACCTATCGGAGCAAACCGTAACCGATCGGATTTCGCTTCTCCGGGCGCGACCGGGCGGGCAGGATGGGCGGATGCTGATGCGTACGCGACGAACGGTGGCGGTGGCGGTGCTCGTGATGCTGGCGGGGTGCGCGTCCACGCCCGAAGAGGCGAGCGGGACCTTGGAGGAGATCGCCACGAAGGCGGAGTGCGCGCCCGACGTCCAGACGGACGCGGCCGAGCTGCGGCAGGCGAAGTGCGCGACGGACGACGGGACGTACGTCCTGACCACCTTCGCGACCGACCGCGGCCAGCGAGAGTGGCTCAACCAGGCCAAGGACTACGGCGGTTCGTACCTCGTGGGCCGCAAGTGGACCGTGTCGGGCGACTCGGGGACCGTGGAGAAGGTACGCGAACGGCTCGGCGGTCAGGTCGAGACCACCGAGCCGCACGGATCGCACCCCTCCCAGTCGCCGCACGCGTCCCACTCCGCCGGACATCACTAGGGCATGACGGAGGGGGTGTCCGGCCGGGCGGGCCGGACACCCCCTCGGGATCTGTCCGCGACGCGGGTCTAGCTGCAGCGGCGCCCCTCGTTGATGCAGCTCACCACCTTCCGCATCAGCCGCTCGTCGAAGACGTTGATGAAGTCACCGTGGTCGGTGCCCGGCTTGTGCAGCTGCTCGGGGAACGAGTCGAGCGCGAAACCGGGCCCAGGCGGCACGTCGTAGACGATCCGCTGCACCAGCTGCGGGATGGCCCGGAAGCCGTTCCCGCACCGCCCGCTCGCCGGGTCCGCGAAGGCCACGTGCGTACGGTGGTTGGCGCTGTCGGTGTTCCGGCCGTCCCAGCAGCTCTGGAACTTGAACGTGCGCACCACCTTGCTGCCCTGCGGACAGATCGGGTACTTGTCCTTCAGCTGCCGGTCCTCGAAGCCGGTGCACGACCACGACGCGTTGGCGTTGGCGTCGCCGTTCGTGAACGCCTTGGCGTCGCCGGTGATGATGCGCAGGAAGCGCGGCATCGCGGTCACCTTCGTGACCGGGCTTCCGACGAAGTTCAGCGTGACCTGCGCGGGCGTCTGGATCTCGCCGACGTTCTGGTCCTTGCCGCCGCCGTCGGCCTGGGCGTCGTCCTCCGCCTGCCCGTTCTGGAGCCGCAGGACCGGCCAGTAGTACGTGGACCGGTCGCCCTGGTTGCGGCAGGTGGTCCGGCCCCGAGCCAGGTCGTCGTCACTGGCGAAGGCGTCGTTGGCCTGGTTGCCGACGTAGTCGTGCATGTGGTGGGCGCCGTTGCTCACACCCGGCGCGACGATCACGTTGTCCGGGTTGAACTTGCCGTTCTCGTTGCGCCCGCAGTTCGTGGCGAAGGTGCCGCGCGAGGCGCCGCGGCGCTGCTGCGGCCGCTTCACGTTCGGCTGCACGGACTGGATGTCGACGAAGTCGGACGCCTCGGGGCCGTTCCCGGACTGCCCCTCCGGCTCCTCCTGGCCCTCGCCGTCACCGTTGTCGCCGCCCTCGCCCTGTCCGGCGCCGTTGTCGCCGTCGTCGTCGGCGCGCAGCGTGCAGGGCGCCATGCTGTCCAACTGCCTGCCGGTCAGCTGCGTGATCCGCTGCAGGATGTTCAGCCGCTCGTTCCTCAGGGGGGTGAGGATCTGCTGCTCGGCGAAGGCGGGATCGCTCTCCACCCGCTCCCTGTTGTCAGCGAAGCGCTGGTAGGCGACGGTGATCTGGCTGTCCAGCGTGGCGAGTTCCCGGTCCACCGAGGCCCGGGCGGACTCCGGTACCTCGGTCAGCTCCTGGGAGACATCGGGACAGTCGATCGTCGAGACCGCGTTCTGCCGGTCAGGCGGCGGCGGATCACCCCAGCCCTGGCCGGCCGAGGCATACACATTGGCGGCGATCAGGCCGCCCCCGCCCAGGATCAGGGCGACGGAGGCGGCCACCGCTCGTTTCGCGCGTGTCGAACGTTTTCTTGTGCGTCGCATGGGACTTGATACGGACGGAGGGACCCACGCGTTCAACCGCTTCGACACGGACATCAGTCCGAACGCTCCGACCGGCCGGCGGCGCCCCGGAGAGCCCGGCCGGGAGTCGGCCCGATCAGAGCCCGTCCCGATCAGAGCCGGCCCGAGCGCACCGGTCCGCGTCAGTCCGCGAGGAGCGCCGCCTCACGCTCCGGGTCGAGGCCCAGCCGCGGCCGGTCCGGACGCTGCGGCGCCGACCCGCCGATCGACCGCAGCCAGGCCCAGGTGTCCTCGACCGTCTCGGCCACCGGCCGGCAGCGCAGCCCCGTCGCGAGCGCCTTGGAGACGTCGGCGGTGTGTATCGCGTCGTACGTCTCGCCCGGCGGGATCCACACCGGCAGGTCGGACCAGGGCTCGACACCGGCCGCGAGCAGCTTCTCCGGCTCAGTCCAACGCAGTTCGGCGTCCGAGCCGGTCGCCCGCACGCAGGCGTCGAGCAGCTCGCCCATCGTGGTGTGCCCGGGCGCCGAGATCATGTTGAACGGGCCCGAGAGCCCGGCCTCCGCCGCGTCGAGCGTCCACTCGGCCAGATCACGCGCGTCGATGTACTGGAGCGGCAGCTCACGCGGCCCCGGCGCGAGCACCGGCCCGCCCCGGGCGATCCGGCCCAGCCACCACGGCAGCCGGCCGATGTTCTCGTACGGGCCGATGATCAGCCCCGCGCGGACGAGGAGCGAGCGGTCCGCGCCGAACGCGTCGACCGCGGCCAGTTCGCCGCCCCGCTTCGCCTCCCCGTAGGGCACCTCCCCGGCGTCCCGCGAGCCCTCGACCAGCGGACCGTCCTCACTCAGACCGGCCGCCGGCGGCCAGACGTAGACGGAACGGCTCGACACGTAGACGAAGCGGCCCGCCCGGTCCGCGAGCAGCCGGGCCGCGTCCCGGACCACCGAGGGAGCCGCGGACCAGGTGTCCACGACCACGTCCCAGGACGACTTCTCGTCCTCGGTGAGGGCGGCCATCCCGCCCGGGGCGACCCGGTCGCCGATCAACGAGACCGCCCCCGCGGGCGGTTCGTGCCTGCCACGGTGGAAGACCGTCACCTCCCATCCCCGCGCGAGCGCGGACTCGGCGACGGCGCGCCCCACGAACTCGGTACCACCCAAGATCAGAAGTCTCATGTCACGACTGTGCATCGCGGAACGAGGCGATGCCCACTCATTCCTCTACGGGAGAAAGTGGGCGGCGGGCGGGAAAGGTGGGGAGGCGGTCTCCCGCTTCCGGCCACGGGGTGTCACCATGGCCGAATCATGACGGACACCCGCTCGCCGATACGCGCCCTGCGAGCCGCGCTCTTCGCGGCGGTGTGCGTGACATTGGCCGCGGTGGGGCATTCGTCCATGTCTGCGCACGACCTCCCCGTCGGATCGCTGTACACCGCCTTCGCCGTCACGGCGCTCCTCGCCTGGCCTGCCACCGGCCGCAGGCGCGGGACGTACGCGATCTCCGGCGGACTGGTCGCCGTACAGACCGCTCTGCACCTGATCTTCTCCGCGGGCGAGGAGCGGGGCGCCGGGGACCACACGGCGACGGCCGACCACGCGACCATGGGCCACACGGCCATGGACCCCGCGATGCTCCCGGCGATGGAGACGGCCGCCGGCCACTCCTCCCTCGGCATGATCGCCGCCCACCTCCTCGCCGCCCTGGTCTGCGGCGTCTGGCTGGCACGGGGCGAGGCCGCCTTCTTCGCGCTCGCCCGGACGATCGGGGCCCTCGCCTTCACCCCGCTGCGGCTGCTGCTCGCCGTCGTCCGCGTCCCCGAACTCCCCCACCCCGTACGCCCGCGCCCGCGCACCCGCCGGCTGCACGGCGTCGTCCTCGCGCACACCCTCTCCCGGCGCGGCCCGCCCCGGCCGTCCGCACCCCGCGCCACAGCCCTCGGAGCACACGTCTGACCCGGGGGCCGATTCCCCCTGTCGACACCGACTCCCAGGACAGCCATGACCATTGACGATCCCGCGCGCCCGGACACCGAGGCAGCGCCCGCCCACCCCGACACGCCACCGGCGAGCAGCGACGGAAAGAGCACCTGGAGCGCACTGCGCCCGCTGGTCCTGCGCCTGCACTTCTACGCCGGCGTCCTCATCGCCCCCTTCCTGCTCGTCGCGGCCGCCAGCGGCCTGCTCTACGCGCTCTCCTTCCAGGCCGAGAAGGTCATCTACGCGCACGAGCTGGAAGCCCCCGTCGGCGACAAGGTCCTGCCCCTCTCCCAGCAGGTCCACGCCGCCACCAAGGTCAACCCCGACGGCACCGTCACCGCCGTCTGGCCCTCCGCCGAGGACGGCGCCACCACCCGCGTCCTGATGGCCGACCCCGACGTCGAGGAGGGCACGTCGCTCGCCGTCTTCGTCGACCCGTACACCGCGGAGATACGGGGCCAGCTGCCCAGCTACGGCAGCTCCGGCGCCCTTCCGCTGCGCACCTGGATCGACGAACTCCACCGCGATCTGCACCTCGGCGACCTCGGCCGCAACTACAGCGAGCTGGCCGCCAGCTGGCTGTGGGTGATCGCCCTCGGCGGCCTGGCGCTCTGGATCGGCCGCAAGCGCAAGAACCGCCGGTCCCTCGTCGTCCCCGAGCGCGGCCCCAAGTCCCGCCGCCGCACGCTGTCCTGGCACGGCACGGTCGGCCTGTGGGCGGTCGCGGGACTCGTCGTGCTCTCCGCGACCGGTCTGACCTGGTCGCGGTACGCGGGTGAGAACATCGGCGCGGTCCAGGACCAGCTCGGCGGTGCCACCCCGACCGTCTCCGCGACCCTCGAAGGCGCGGCCGGCGGCTCCTCGGAGCACGAGGGCCACGGGGACGGCCACCAGGCCCCGGCCGCCACGGGCCCGGACGTCGGCATCGACCGGGTCGTCGAGGCGGCCCGCGCGAAGGGCGTCGAGGGCAGGATCTCCGTCGTCCTGCCCTCCGAGGGCAAGGGGTACGTCGTCAAGGAGACCGACACCCAGTTCCCCGTCCACCTGGACTCCGTGGCGGTGAACCCGGCCGACGGCGCCGTCATCGACGAGCTCCGGTTCGCCGACTACCCGGTACTCGCCCAGCTGACCCGCTTCGGCATCGACATGCACATGGGTGTGACCTTCGGCCTGGTCAATCAGCTGGCCCTGGCGGCCCTCGCCCTCGCGCTCATCCTGCTGATCGTCTGGGGCTACCGCATGTGGTGGCTCCGCCGCCCCGGCCGGCCGGTCGCGCGCGGCGCCTGGCGGAAGGTGCCGGTCACGATGCTGCTGCCGCTGCTCGCGGCGACGGCCCTCGTGGGCTGGTTCGTCCCGATGCTGGGTGTCAGCCTGCTGGCGTTCCTGGTGGTCGACCTCGCCCTCGGCCTGGTGGCCAGGGCGAGGTCCCGGGCCTGATCAGGGCGTGTACTTGTAGCCGACCCGCCGCACGGTCTGGATCGTGCGGCGGTGCTCGGCGCCCAGCTTGCGGCGCAGCCGGGCGACATGGACGTCGACCGTCCGCCCGTCGCCCACGTGCCCGTACCCCCAGACCGTCGTGACCAACTGGTCCCGGGTGTGGACCCGGTGGGGGTGGGCGACGAGGTGGGAGAGCAGTTCGAACTCGAGATACGTCAGGTCCAGCGGCTGCCCGTCCACGACGGCGACGCGCTTGGCGCTGTCGATGGCCACCGGCCCCCGCTCCTCGGCCACGCCCGCGGAGGCGGGGGCCGGTGCTTCCTGGTCGACGGGCAGCAGCACCAGGTAGCCGACCATCGGCGGCCGACCCGGCAGCGTGGGCAGTGCGTGGGCGGGCGCCGGAAGCAGCGTGGCGCCCGGTGGCAGGAAGTCCGCGACCCGGGACAGGTCGACGACCTCGTCGGGATCGACGGCACGGAGCCGTGGCCGGAGGGGGCGGACGGCGGTCAGGGACGCGGTACCGGTCTGGGTGTGGGCCATGAGAGCTCAGCTCTTTCGCGCGAAGAAACGAACGGACGGGTGTCGTGCGTCGTGCGCGTCGGCCGAAGGCCGCGGAACCGGACGATGGCCGGTCGGGCGTTAGGGGGTCGACGCGTTCCTCACGCGCCGACAGCACCGGTCGAAGTCGTGGTGCTGCCGCGAAGGCCAGAACGGCTCGAGGTCGGGACGACCTGTCGCGGTGTCGTTCTGGGTGATGGCCATATCCCTATTGAACCAGAAGGGAATACCGTCGACGAGTCCCACCCCGGCCAAACCCCCTGTCTTCCTTGCCACATACGACAGGGGCGCCCACCGTTCGACGGTGGGCGCCCCTGTCGGGAAGCGGGTGCGGGTCAGACCTGGCCGGCCTTCTCCAGGGCCTCGCAGCAGGTGTCCACCAGGAGGCGGGTCACCGTGTACGGGTCCACGTTCGCGTTCGGGCGGCGGTCCTCGATGTAGCCCTTCTGGTCCTGCTCGACCTGCCACGGGATACGGACCGAGGCGCCGCGGTCCGAGACGCCGTAGGAGTACTGGTCCCACGGGGCGGTCTCGTGCAGACCGGTCAGGCGGTCGTCGATGCCGGCGCCGTAGTTCTTGACGTGGTCGAGCGGCTTCGAGCCCTCGCCCAGCGACTCGGCCGCGGTGATGATCGCGTCGTAGCCCTCGCGCATCGCCTTCGTCGAGAAGTTGGTGTGCGCGCCCGCGCCGTTCCAGTCGCCCTTCACCGGCTTCGGGTCCAGCGTCGCGGAGATGCCGAAGTCCTCGGCCGTGCGGTAGAGCAGCCAGCGGGCCACCCACAGCTGGTCCGCGACGTCCAGCGGCGCCAGCGGGCCGACCTGGAACTCCCACTGGCCCGGCATGACCTCGGCGTTGATGCCGGAGATGCCCAGGCCCGCCTTCAGGCAGTTCTCCAGGTGCGCCTCGACGACGTCACGGCCGAAGATCTCGTCGGCGCCGACACCGCAGTAGTAGCCGCCCTGCGGGGCCGGGAAGCCGCCGACGGGGAAGCCGAGCGGACGCTCGCCGTCGAAGAAGGTGTACTCCTGCTCGATGCCGAAGATCGGCTCCTGAGCGGCGTACTTCGCGTAGACCTCGGCCAGCGCGGCACGCGTGTTGGACTCGTGCGGCGTCATGTCCGTGTTGAGGACCTCGCACATCACGAGGATGTCGGCACCGCCGCGGATCGGGTCCGGGCAGACGAAGACCGGCTTGAGGACGCGGTCCGAGGCGTGGCCCTTGGCCTGGTTCGTGCTGGATCCGTCGAAGCCCCAGATCGGCAGCTCCTCCAGAGTCGCGCCCTCGCCCGGCAGAATCTTCGTCTTCGAGCGAAGCTTCGCGGTCGGCTCGGTGCCGTCGATCCAGATGTACTCAGCCTTGAAGGTCACGGGCCTCATCCTTTGGCGTGCTGCTGCGGGGTCTGCTGCGGCTCGCGACGCTGCGAGAGCTGCGTGGTGTCTGCGCGCAGCTTCGCAACACGGGATTTCCCGCCCGTTGCTCGTTTGTGAACCCCGTGTTACTCAGCTTTCCTGCTTTTCGCGGAGCCGCTGTGCGACCACGTGGCTGTTCAGGAGCGCGCCGAGGCCGGCGTTCTCGACACGCCGTACGAGCTCGGCATACGTCGTTCCGAGCGCCTCCGCCGCGCGGCCCGGATGCCAGTCGCAGTCCGCGAGACGGTGGAGGAGATGGCCCCGCCTGATCTGGTTCTCGGAGAGCCGGAAGGTCTTCAGATACAGCGTCCGGCCCTTGCGGTCGGTGATCAGCTCGCCGATGTGCTGCTCCTGGCCCGCCCGCTGGAACGGAGGGAGGAAGCGGTACAGAGTGTAGGAATCCATCCGGTACACCCGCTCGAAGGCGTACGACGTCCCCAGCAGGTCCCGGGCCATCAGCCCGTCGTGGGCCTCGGCCCACGACCGCTCCTGCGCGCGGGCCGCCGCCCGCAGATCGGCGAGGGTGCGGACCGAACCGGCCTCGTCCCGGATCCGTGCCGTGAACTCCGGCACCGGGGCGCCGTAGAAGGCGTACTGGTGGACGAGCTCCCCGTACAGGTCCTCGACCAGCGTCGGGTGGAGGACGCGGTAGTCCTCCGGGTGCGGAACGACGAACGCGGCGGCCGGCGCGTCGGCGACGTACAGCATCAGCCCGCACTGCCCCGGATGGATCTCGAAGATCCGCAGCGCCTCCGCGAGCCCCGGCACGCTCCACCCCGCGTACGCGGCCTCGGCCCGGGGCGACAGCCCCTGTCGTACCGCCTGCTGGGACCATTCGTCCCAGACGACGGACGGGCCCCCGAAATGGAGCGCCAGATAGCCCTCCAGGGCGAGGTGGAGAGGGAGGAAGCGCAACCTCTTCTCCGCCTGCCCGTTCTTGTACCGGCGCTTGGCGAGCCGGTGGTGGCGGCGCACCGGAACGGTGCGCGGCTCGTCGTCACCCAGCCGGGTCCCGTACGCGGCCGATTCCGCGCCGTCCCCGGACCAGTCGGCGACGAAGCCGTGCGGGATGTACGAGGTGTACGTCGTACGGTCCCCCAGCGCGACGACGCCGCCGGCCCCGTACAGCTCGCGGTGGAGCCGCAGACCCTCCGCCGGCTCCGCCCTGACGAGCGGGACCAGCCGGACACCGCCCCAGACCTGCGCGGGGCGGACCTCCAGACCGGTGAGATCGATCCGGGTCATCGCGACGCCTCCTTCAGGAACAGCTCCACCCTCCGGTCCAGAAAGGCCAGCAGGTCCGCCAGCCCCGTCCGCCCCTCGGCGAACCCGGCGATCTCCACCAGCGCGGCCAGGTCCTCCGCGTCCCGGATCCCGGCCGTCGGCACGCTCGGCGCCAGCCTGCGCACGTCGAAACCGGCCGCGTCGTATACGGGGTTCACATGGACGGCGCTCGTCCGGCGCTCGGGATCGAGCCGGGTACGCCAGACGCGCAGCACCTCGCCGGCGAGCCCCGGCGGCGCGTTGTCCCAGCCGTCCGAGACGATCACCAGCCGGTCGACGACGGCCGGGCCCTCCAGGGCGTCGAGGATCCTCGCCCCCAGCGGGGTCGGCCCCCACGGCCGGACGAGCAGCGGATCGGTCGCCCCCGAGGTCCAGTACGCGGAGTACGCCCCCGGTGCCGCCAGCGCGTCGAGGAGGAAGTGGCAGCCCAGGGCGACCGCCAGGGGACGGCGCCGCTTCACGGCCGATCCGGAGGCGGAGTAGCTGTCGTCGAGGACCGCCGCGACCCGGCCCCAGGTCCCGCCGTACGGACCGCGGACGATGGCGCGCGTGCGGCGGTTGTTGACCTTCGCGGCGCGCAGCGCGTGGAACAGCCGGTAGACCCGCTGCGGGGGCATCCGCCCGAGCCGTGCGGCGATCAGCCGCCCTTCGGCCCGCTTCTCCTCCGGACCGCCGGCCTCGTCGGCGGTGCGCAGCAACTGCTCGACGATCGTCGCCGCGTTGTGGTCGTTGATGTCGAGCGCGAGGGCGGCCGCGTACACCGGGCGGTAGTTGACGCGGACGTACTCGTGGAGGAAGGCGAGGGACAGCCGCTGCTCGCCGGCCGACGAGCGGAACTCCCGCTGCCCGGTGGCGGTGACGGCCGCGTTGACGAAGAGCAGGACGTCCTCGGCGGCGATGAGGTCGGAGAGCGTGTCCGTCGGCGTGGTCATGGGTTCCCTCGCAGTGGCATGGGTGCCGGCCGGGGAATGGGGGAGCGAACAGCGAAAACGTTGCTGCAAAGGCAGGTCCCGGAAGTCGCACCGGAGTCCCGCGGCCGGCGGACGCAACGTAACACCAGGGGCGGGGCGGGGGGCCAGTGGATTTGCGGACCCCGTCGTCGGCGGCGACCGGCAGACTGGGCCCATGACCAAGCACTCGGGTGTGAAGCCCCGTATCGGCCTCCTCGGCACCGGCCCCTGGGCCGCCCGCGCGCACGCGCCCGCGCTCGCCGCGCACGACGGCGTCGAGTTCGTGGGGGTGTGGGGCCGGCGGCCCGAGGCGGCGGCCGAGATCGCCGCCGCGTCCGGGGCGACCGCGTACGAGGACGTGGACGCGCTCTTCGCGGCCTGCGACGCCGTCGCGTTCGCCCTGCCCCCGGACGTACAGGCACCGCTCGCCGTCCGGGCGGCGGCCGCCGGATGCCATCTGCTGCTGGACAAGCCCGTGGCCACGACGCCGGCGGCGGCCCGTGAGGTGGCCGAGGCGGCGGAGAGGGCCGGGGTCGCTTCGGTGGTCTTCTGCACGCTGAGGTTCGCCGAGCCGACGGCCCGGTGGATCGAGGAGCAGGCGGCGGCCGGCGGCTGGTTCCTGGGCGAGGCGCACTGGCTCGGCTCGCTGTACGGCCCCGGATCGCGGAGCGCGTACGCGCAGTCGCCGTGGCGGCGCGACAAGGGCGGCCTCTGGGACGTCGGCCCGCACGTGCTCTCCGTGTACCTGCCGGTGCTGGGCGACGTCACCGAGGTGACGTCGGTACGGGGCCAGGGGGACACCAGTCACCTGGTCCTGCGGCACACCTCGGGCGCGAGCAGCACGGCGACGCTGACCCTCTCGGCCCCGGCCGAGGCGGCGGAGGCCGCGCTCACCCTGCACGGGGAGCGCGGCCGGGCGACGCTGCCGGCGTGGGACGGCGCCCTGGGCGCGTTCGCCGCCGCGGTGGACGCGCTCGTCGACTCGGCCCGGACCGGTGTGCCGCACGCCTGCGACGCCCGGTTCGGCGTGCGGCTCACGGAGATCCTTGCCCTGGCGGAAGAGGCGACGGGCCCCGGGACACCCACCGGCTGAGGCCCGGCACCGGCTCCGCGCGCGTCCCGCCGCGCCGGGCCCGACCGCCGCTAGCCGACCCGCTCGATCCGGGCCTTGCGGATCAGGAACTTGCCGGGCTCACGGACCTGTTCGAAGGCCGCGTTGTTGAGGAGCACACAGCTGCCGGAGACGGAGGTGACCTCGACCGTCGTCGACTGCGCGTTGTCGAGGTTGGTCACCTTGAGGCGCGTTCCGATCGGGAACTGGTTGCTGGACGCGGCCGGGGCACCGCCCTCGCCGGAGAGCGTCACGGTGGAACCGGCGCAGACGACCTCCCCGGCCCCGCCCCCGCCGTTCCCGCCCCCGCCGTTCCCGCCCTCGGTGGGCGGCGCGGCCTCGGTGGGCGGCGCGGCTTCAGCCGGTGGCGCGGCCTCGGTGGGCGGCGCGGCGGGGGGCGCCGTCTGCGCCGGCGGGGCCGCCTCGGCGTCGCCCCCGCACCCCGACGCCGCCTGCTTGCGCCGGATCTCGGCGATCACCGCCTCCCGGTTGGCGATCCGCGCCTGCGACAGCGCGTCCGGGTTGGCGCGCTGGTCCGCGATGAAGCGCTCGTTGTTGGCGAGCGCCGTGGCCAGGCCGTCGCAGGCCACGGACGCCTGACTCGTACCGGCCACGACGACCGCCGTGCCCCCGGCGAGGACGAGGGCACCCGCCAACAGCGCGATCTTCTTCTTCCGGCTGAGCGTTTTCCTGCGTGACACGTGAGGCTCCGTTCGTTACCTGTCGGTTCCTGTGGCGTCAGATACGAGGTGCCCGCCGGTTCTGCTCAACGCAGTGCGGAATCAAGGGCGTTGCAGAGGGCGTCGAGCGCCCCGCCGTACAGCCGCTCGGGCGGGGTCGCATAGCCCACGACCAGCCCGTCCCGTCCCGCCGGCCCCTCCCGCCCGTCCTCGTCCGACGGAATCGCCGTGTCCGGATGCTGATACCCGCTCAGCCCCTCCACGGCGACCCCGTGCCGCTCCGCCGCCGCGAGCGCCGCGCGTTCCGTCCCCGGCGGAAGCTCCACCACCGCGTGCAGCCCGGCCGCGATCCCCGTCACCCGTACCCGCGGCACCCGCTCGGCGAGGACCGCCACCAGTCGGTCGCGGCGCCCGCGATGGTGACGCCGCATCCGCCGCACATGCCGGTCGTAGGCGCCGGAGGCGAGGAAGTCGGCGAGAGTGAGCTGCTCGGTGGCGGAGGAGTACGGCTCGCGCTCGCCCTTCGCCGCCACGACACCGTCCACCAGCGCGCCCGGCAGCACCATCCAGCCGATGCGGAGCGTGGGGGAGAGGCTCTTGCTGACGGACCCGATGAGGGCCACCCGGTCGGGGTCGAGACCCTGGAGGGCTCCCACGGGCCGGCGGTCGTAGCGGAACTCCCCGTCGTAGTCGTCCTCCAGGACGAGTCCGCCGGTCCTGCGCGCCCAGTCCACGACGGCCGCCCGCCGCTCGGGACCCAGCGGCCCGCCCGTCGGGAACTGGTGCGCGGGCGTGAGCAGGACGGCGCCCGAGCCGCGCTGGATCCCGTCGACGCGTGCTCCCTCCTCGTCCACGGCCACCGGCACGGTACGGACCCCAGCCTCGGCGAGCAGCCCACGGTGGAAGGGCAGCCCGTACGCCTCCACCGCCCAGGGGCGCCCGGCGACGACCCGGGCGAGGAGCCGCAGCGCATGGGCCGCGCCCGAGCAGACGACGATCCGGTCCGGGCCGGTCCGCACTCCGCGCACCCGCGCCAGATAGGCGGCGAGTTCCCCGCGCAGCTCGACCCGCCCCCGCGGATCGCCGATGCCGAAGGCGTCGTTCGGCGCGGCCGTCAGCGCCCGTCGCGCCGAGGCGAGCCAGGCGGTACGGGGGAAGGCGGCCGGATCGGGCTTGCCCTGGACGAGGTCGTACGGCAGCGCCCGTACGGTCTCCTCCCGCGTTCCCTCCGGCTCCGGGGCCGCGACGTGCCCGGCGACCCGGGTCCCCGATCCCTGCCGGGAGGAGAGCCACCCTTCGGCGACCAGCTCCGCGTACGCGTCGGCGACGGTGTTGCGGGCGACCCCCAGATCGGCGGCGAGCGACCGGTAGGGCGGCAGGCGCGTTCCCGCGGCCAGCCGCCCGCTCCGTACCGCCTCGCGCAACGCGCGGATCAGCGCGGCCCGCCGGCTGCCCGCCCCGCCCAGCTCCAGATGCAGATCGACGCCGAGGACCTCGGCGACCTCACTCCCCTCGCTCACGCGTCCGCTCCGGCGGCGGCGTGGGGGACGGCGGCCACGGCGCTCTCGGGGAGCGCGGGGCCGGCGGCGACACGGGCGACACCGCCCGGAGCCGATGCGTACACGGCGACCATGACATCCCTACCCCTGCGTCGTTCCGGGCCCGGCGGTGGACATGATCTCCCGTACGCCCGTCAGGAACCGCCGTACGGTCTCCACCTCGGCCTCGTCGAAGGTGTCCAGCAGCGCGACCGTCCGGTCGATCAGCGGCCCGAAGGACGTCCGGCCCAGCTCCTTGGCGCTCTCCTCGACCCGCAGCAGGACGCGGCGGCGGTCGCGGTCGTCCCGGAACCGGGCGACGTGACCGAGCCGTTCGAGCCGGTCGATCACGGAGGTCGTCCCCGCGGAGTGGAGACCGAGCTGTGCGCCGAGCCATCCGGCGGTCGCGTCCGTCCCCGCGCGCTCGGCGTCCAGGAGGTGGATCAGGGCCCGGACGTCTGTGGCGTGCATGCCGTGGCGATCGGCGAACTCGCCCTGCCGCAGGCCGAATTCGACCGTGACCGCACGCAGCAGATGGAAGATCCGCAGCTCCGGTGTGTCTGTCACTCCGCCGCCCTTCTGTCTATTATCTCGTTCAGCGAGATTATCGTCGAGCGAGAGGTCCTCCGTCATGCCCGTCGCCGTCTCCGGAGCCTTCCTCGCCGCCTATGACGCGGTCCTCGCCCGCTGGCCCGCCGGCACCACCACCTCCACCCTCACGACGGCACACGGCACGACCCATCTCATCAGCCACGGGCCCGAGGGCGCCCCGCCCGTCCTGCTGCTGCCGGGCGGCGGCGCCACCGCCACCGGCTGGTACCCCATGGCCGCCGCACTGGGCCGGACACATCGCGTCCACGCCGTCGACCTGATCGGGGAACCCGGCCGCAGCGTCCCGCGGGACGGCAGCCCCCTCCGCACCACCGACGATCTGACGACCTGGCTCGGCAGCCTCCTCGACGCCCTCGGGCTGCGCTCCGCCCGCCTGGCGGGCCATTCCTACGGAGCCTGGATCGCACTCCGGTACGCCCTGACGGCCCCGGACCGCGTCGACCGGCTCGTCCTCCTCGACCCCACGAACTGCTTCGCCGGCTTCAGCCCGCGCTACCTGCTCCGTGCCCTGCCGCTCCTGCTGCGCCCGACCCCGGCACGGAACGCCGCGTTCCTGCGGTGGGAGACGGGCGGCGCGGACCTCGACCCGCGGTGGCGGCACCTGCACGCACTGGCCGCGGACTTCCCTGCCGCCCGCCCGGTCACCGGCCCCCGCCCCACTCCCGCGCGACTGAGCACCCTGAAGCCGCCGACCCTGCTCCTGCTCGCCGAGCGCGGGCGCGCCCACGACGTCGCCGAGGTCGCCGCCAGGGCGCGGGCGGCCGTCCCCCACCTGGAGACGGCGACACTGCCCGGTGCCACGCACCACACCCTGCCGGTGGGCGCCCCGCCGGAGACGTACGAACGCGTCGCGGGCTTCCTGACGGCGGTGTGAGGCCGTCGGGGTCAGCGGGACGGCGTGTCCGGGTGTGGCCGTCGGGGTCAGCGGGACGGCGTGTCCGGGTGAGGCCGCCGGGATCAGCGGGACGGCGTGTCCGGGTGAGGCCGCCGGGATCAGCGCGACAGCGCGTCCCGCACCGCCTCCTCCGTCCGGCCCACCACGGCCGTGCCGTCCTCCGCCGTGATGATCGGCCGCTGGATCAGCCTGGGATGAGCGGCGAGCGCCTCCACCCACCGGTCCCGGTTCGCCTCGTCCCGCGGCCAGTCCTTCAGGCCCAGCTCCTTGGCGTCCGCCTCGCCGGTCCGCGTGATGTCCCACGGTTCGAGGCCGAGCCGCCGAAGAACGGCGCGGATCTCGTCCGGGTCCGGCACGTCCTCCAGGTAGCGGCGCACGGTGTACTCGGCGCCCTCCGCGTCGAGCAGACCGATCGCACTGCGGCACTTGGAACAGGCGGGATTGATCCAGATCTCCATGCGCCACACGGTACCCCCTCCACCTCGCTCCACCACCCCCCAAACCCTGTCTGGCCAGGGGCGATTGTCAGTGGGGGCACCTAAAATAGGGGGTGAAGGTGAGGGTCCCGGGGAGGGCCCGCACCCAGCTTTCGCCAGGAGGTCGCCCATGGCTCTCGCCGTGATCCGGACACCGTCCCTCGAACCCTGGAAGCCCCTCCAGAAGAGGCCGCTCCCCGCGGGCCGACCCCGGGAGTGGTACATCGCCCACAACCGCCGGCTGAAGGCCATGCGCCTCGCGATCGTCCTGCTCGACGCGGGCGTCCACGACCCCGCGCGCGCCGACAACGCGAAGATACGCACCACGGCCGAACTGCTCGGCATCCACCCGCCGTCCGACACCACCTGCCGCATGGTCCGCGCCCTGATCCGCTACGGTCGCTGACCCGTCCACGGCATCCGGCCCGGACGGGGCCGCCACCCTGACCGGGGGTGGCGGCCCCGTCCGGCCAACTCGCCCTCCGTACAGCCCGTTCGAGGATCCGGTGCCGATCGTCGAGCCGCCCCCGGCCGCCCCCGCCGATATGATCTCCGCCTAGACGCAAGGCCGTTCGAGCCCAGGAGCGACAGGCCCCGGGGCGACGGGGGACGAGGGGGCACACCGGTGGACAACGCCGTGGAGTTGGCGGACATCATCGCGCAGCTGCGCCAGGACCTGAGCCGCGCCATGGCGGAAGGCGAAGGCACCGACCTGCGCTTCCAGGCGGAACAGATCGAGCTGGAGCTGACCGTCGGCGTCGAGCGGAGCCGGGAACCGGGAGTGAAGGTCCGGTTCTGGGTGTTCGACGCCGGAGCCACCGCGCGGCAGGCGACCACCGACACCCAGCGGCTCACCCTCACCCTCAAGCCCGTACGTCCCGACGCACCGGACCGCTCGGTGCTGATCTCCGGTGACGAACTGCTCGGTGAGGACTGAGCCCACCATGCCCGACACCAGCAGGCACGCCGCCGGCGGACTCGACCCGCACCGCATCGCCGAGGTCATCGTCACCACGCCGACCGGCCGCCGGCGCGGCTCGGGCTACCGGGTCACCGACACGACGGTGCTCACCGCCGCGCACGTCGTGACCGACACCGCCGCGACCCGGGTCCGCTTCGACGTGGACCGGCCCGGGCAGTGGGAGGCCCCGGCCGACGTGGCCTGGTACGACGCCGGCAGCGACGTGGCCGTCCTCACCCTCGAACCGCCGTCGACCGCCCCGGCCGTCACCCCCGCGCCCTTCGGGCGCATCCCCTCGGACCACCACGCCGTCATCGCCGTCCACGCCGCGGGCTTCCCGCTGTGGAAGCAGCGCCGCAGGCCCGACGGCGGACAGTTCCGGGAACTCCACCAGACCGACGGCACCGTCGCCGCCCTGTCCAACCTGCGCACGGGCACGCTGGAGATCACCGTCGCACCCGCCGGAGCCGACCCCAACCCGCAGGTGTCACCGTGGTCCGGCATGTCGGGCGCGGCGGTCTGGGCCGGAGACCTCATCGTCGGCGTCGTCGCCGAGCACCACCGCTGGGAGGGATCCGGACGGCTGACCGCCGCCCGGATCGACGCCGCCCTGCTCCCTGCGGGCGCACCGCCCGCGACCGCCCCCGCCGCACTGCTGGCGATCGACGACCCCCGGACGCTGCCCGAAGCGGGCACCCGACTCCACGGAGCGCACGAGGAAGAGCCGGACGCGAGCGCCCCCGCCCGCTCCCGGGTGATCGGGCTGCCCGTCGCCCACGGCATCGAGCTGTTCAAGAACCGCACCCGCGAACTCGACCTGATCGGCCGCCACCTCGGCGATCCCGCCGTCCGCATGGTGACGATCACCGGACGGCGGGGCATGGGCAAGAGCGCGCTCGCCGCCAAGGTCATGGACCTCCTCGACCAGGGGGAGTGGCCCGGCCACACCGAGGCGCCGCCGCCCGCGGGACTGGTCAACCTCAGCACCCGTACCTCCGGCATCTCGCTGGAACGCCTCTACTTCGACTGCGCCCAGCTGCTCGGCGGCGACCACCGGACCCGACTGCACGAGACCTGGGCCGCCCAGCTGCCCGTCCAGGAGAAGCTCGACGAGCTGTTCGCCGCGATGGGCGACCGGCTCTTCGTGATCCTCATGGACAACGTCGAGGACCTCCTCCACGACGACGGCCGGATCAGGGACGAGGAAGTGGCGCTCTTCCTCGACTGCCTCTTCCGGGCCCGGTCGACCCCCCGCCTCCTGGTGACGACCCAGATCCCGGTACGCCTCGGCCCCGAACTGCGCCGCTTCGTCGCCCAGATCGACCTCGCCGAGGGGCTGCGGCCCGCCGAGTCCGTCGCGCTGCTGCGGGAGCTGGACCGTGACGGCTCCCTCGGCATCGCGCACCTGTCCGACGAGGAACTGCTCCACGCCGCCGTCCGCATGCACGGGGTACCGCGCGCCCTGGAACTCCTCGTCGGAGCCATGGCCGACGACGACCTGATGCTGCCCACCCTGCAGGAGGTCCTGGCCGACTACGCCCAGCGCCGTGACGTGGTCGAGGGCCTGGTCCAGGACCGCCACCGCCAGCTCGACGCCGGCAGCCGTACGGTCGTCGGTGTCCTCGCGGCGCTGCGCACCCCCGTACCCCACCCGGTGATCCGGACGATCGTCGCCGGTCTCGATCCCGCGCTCGACGTGGCGCACACCCTGGCCCACCTGGTACGGATCCACCTGCTGTCGGTGGACCGCAGGCACCGCACCTTCGCCCTGCACCCCATGGACGCCGACCTGGCCTACGGCGAGCTGCCCGGGGACGGCCCGACGGGCCGCACGGCCGTCGAGCGGCGGATCGCCGACTGGTACGCGAACACCGCCCCGCCCCGTGCGGCCTGGCAGAGCGCGGACGACGTCCGGCCGCTGCGCCGGCAGTTCGACCATCTGGTGCGCGCCGGAGACGTCGACGCCGCCGCGATGGTCCTCGGCGAGATGGGGGAGTGGCTGGTCTGGCAGGGCTCGGTGCTCGGGGTGATCTCCATGCACCTGGCCATCGACGGCCGCCTGACCGACGACCGGGCCCGCCTCGCCCACCTCGGCTCCTTCGGGCACGCCAGGCTGACGGCCGGGCCGATGGAGCACGCGGTCGAGCTGTTCACCGAGGCCGCCGAGCTGGCGGAGCGGCTCGGCGACCGGCATGCGCTGCAGAACGCCGTGTTCGGTCTCGGCGACGCGTACCGGCAGCTCGCCCGCCTCGACGCGGCGGTCGGCCCGCTGGCCAGGGCGGCCGACCTGGCCCACGAGAACGGCGACAGGGAGGGCGAGGTGCACGCGATCCTGTCCCTGAGCCTGGCACACAGCTCCCTGGGCCAAGGAGAAACGGCCCTGGCGAGCGCCGACCGCCTGGCCGACCTGGGCCGGACGTCCGGCGACCTCCTCACCCAGGCCCGCGCGGGCAACGCCCGCACGATCGCGCTCCTGACACTCGAACGCTGGGAGGAGACGATCGCCTCGGGCGACCTGACCGCACGCGCCTACCGCGCTGCGGACAGCCACGAGGCCATCACGTACGCACTGAACGCCCAGGGCATCGCCCTGCTGGCGCTGGACCGTGCGACGGAGGCGGTGCCCGTGCTCCAGGAGGCGCTGGACGAGGCGTCGCTGATGGAGAACCCCCGCGCGGAAGGCGTCTGCCTCTGCAACCTGGCCTGGGCCCACTGGTGCGAAGGAGAGTTCGCGCAGGCGGCCGAGACCGCCGAGCGGGCGGCACGGTCGCTGGGGATCGCGGGCGCCGTCGAAGCGACGGCTGCCCACGCACTCGCCGAGGCCGCCCGCGCCCGCGCCGTCCCCCGCCCCCGTGCCGCCGCCGACGCCCTGGTACGCGCGGCCCAGGCGCTGGGCGGCAACGTCGAGGTCGTCGGCTCCGCGTGGCTCGTCGCCCAGGCGGACCTTCTCCGCGCGGACGGCTGAAAGCCCTTCGCCGGTCTCCGCCCGGCAACGGCGAGGGCCGCCGCCCCCGGAACGGGGGTGGCGGCCCAGGCCGTCGACAGGTCCGCGATCTAGAGGTCGAAGTAGAGCTCGAACTCGTGCGGGTGCGGGCGCAGCTGGATCGGGGCGATCTCGTTCGTGCGCTTGTAGTCGATCCAGGTCTCGATCAGGTCCGAGGTGAAGACACCGCCGGCCTGCAGGTACTCGTTGTCCGCCTCCAGGGCGTCGAGGACCGCCGGGAGCGAGGTCGGGACCTGCTGGACGTTCGCGTGCTCCTCGGGAGCCAGCTCGTACAGGTCCTTGTCGATCGGCTCGGCCGGCTCGATCTTGTTCTTGATGCCGTCGAGGCCCGCGAGGAGCAGCGCCGAGAAGGCGAGGTACGGGTTCGAGGACGGGTCCGGCGCGCGGAACTCGACGCGCTTGGCCTTCGGGTTCGAGCCCGTGATCGGGATACGCATGGCCGCGGAGCGGTTGCGCTGCGAGTAGACCATGTTGACCGGGGCCTCGAAGCCGGGCACCAGGCGGTGGTACGAGTTCACCGTCGGGTTGGTGAAGGCCAGCAGCGACGGGGCGTGCTTCAGGATGCCGCCGATGTAGTAGCGGGCGGTGTCCGACAGGCCCGCGTAGCCCTGCTCGTCGTAGAAGAGCGGGTCGCCGTTCGACCAGAGCGACTGGTGGACGTGCATGCCGGAGCCGTTGTCACCGAAGATCGGCTTCGGCATGAAGGTCGCGGTCTTGCCGTTGCGCCAGGCGACGTTCTTCACGATGTACTTGAAGAGCATCAGGTCGTCGGCCGCGGCGAGCAGCGTGTTGAACTTGTAGTTGATCTCCGCCTGGCCGGCGGTGCCGACCTCGTGGTGCTGGCGCTCGACCTGGAGGCCGACGTTCTCCAGCTCCAGGGAGATCTCCGCGCGCAGGTCGGCGAAGTGGTCGACCGGCGGGGCCGGGAAGTAGCCGCCCTTGTAGCGGACCTTGTAGCCGCGGTTGTCCTCGACCGCACCGGTGTTCCAGGCGCCGGCCTCGGAGTCGATGTGGTAGAAGCCCTCGTTCGCGGTGGTGTTGAAGCGCACCGAGTCGAAGACGTAGAACTCGGCCTCGGGGCCGAAGTAGGCGGTGTCGGCGATGCCGGTGGAGGCGAGGTACGCCTCGGCCTTCTTCGCGATGTTCCGCGGGTCACGGCTGTACTGCTCGCCCGTGATCGGGTCGTGGATGAAGAAGTTGATGTTCAGCGTCTTGTCGCGGCGGAACGGGTCCAGGCGGGCCGTCGACAGGTCGGCGCGCAGCGCCATGTCGGACTCGTGGATGGCCTGGAAGCCGCGGATCGACGAGCCGTCGAAGGCGAGCTCCTCGGACGGGTCGAACGCCGTCGCCGGGATCGTGAAGTGCTGCATCACTCCCGGGAGGTCACAGAAACGGACGTCGACCATCTTGACGTCGTTGTCCTTGATGAACTTCTTGGCCTCGTCGGCGTTCTGGAACATCCAACTCCTCCTACTCCCGGCCCGGGGAGGGGCGGGGTTGCAGCTCGGTCGTGCGGCCAGTGCGGTGGCACACGCTGGACCCGACCATAGGCAGACGGGATTTCTCAAGCGTGACCCATTTGTTTCGCCCAAGTTAACCGGGCTGGGTGCTGGTCCGCTCTTCGGAACTCCTCGCCTACCCGGGCCGAAGTGATCGAAAACGGGCGCAGTACCGTTGTCCCGTGGACAACAGGGAAGCACTCGGATCATGGCTGTCCGGCCCCCGCGCGGCGGCCGAGAACGCAGGCGTCGACTTCGGTTACCGAGGTCAGCAGCTCGGGCTCCCCGAGGAGGGGCCCGGTTCGATCGCCCGCCCCGGCCGCCGGATCGGCGCCCTCGCCGTCGACTGGGCCCTCTGCATGGTGATCGCATACGGGCTGGTCACGGACGGCTACAGCCAGGCGACCGGCAACTGGGCGCTCCTCATCCTGCTCGTCCTGAGCGTGCTCACGGTCGGAACCATCGGCTCCACCCCGGGCAAGCGGATCTTCGGCCTGCGGGTCGCGTCGGTGAACGGCGGCCGGCTCGGCTTCGTCCGTGTCGTCGCCCGCAGCGTGCTGGTCTGCCTCGCCATCCCGGCCCTCATCTGGGACCGCGACGGCCGCGGCCTCCACGACCGCCTCTCCGGCGCCGTCCAGGTCCGGATCTGACACCGGTACGACGCCGAAGCGCCCGTACGACGACGAGCACGCCCGCACTACGCCGAGGCGCCCGTACGACGTCGAGGACGCCCGTACGACGTCGAGGACGCCGAGGACGCCCGCACGACAGCGAGGACGCCGAGGGCGCCGGCTGTCCGGCGGGCGAGGAAGCCCCCGTACGGCGAAGAAGCCCCGTACGGCGAAGGGGCCCGGAACCGATCGGTTCCGGGCCCCTTCGCCGTCACGTGGGTCAGCGCATCTTTCCGCCGCGCGGCATCCGCATGCCCTTCGGCATCGGTCCCTTCGGCAGCGGCATGTTGCTCATCAGGTCGCCCATCGCGCGCAGCCGGTCGTTGGCCGCCGTCACCTGCGGGCCGGAGAGCACGCGCGGCAGCTTCAGCATGGTCGTACGGACCTTCTTCAGCGGCACCTGGCCCTCGCCGTTGCCGACGACGATGTCGGTCACCGGGACGTCCACGACGATCCGGGCCATCCGCTTCTTCTCGGCCGCGAGCAGCGACCGCAGGCCGTTCGGGTTGCCCTCGCCGACCAGCACGATGCCGGCCCTGCCGACCGCGCGGTGCACGACGTCCTGGTTCTTGTTCATCGCGACCGCGGGGGTCGTGGTCCAGCCGCGCCCGACGTTCTGCAGGACGGCGGCCGCCGCGCCGGGCTGGCCCTCCATCTGCCCGAAGGCCGCGCGCTCGGCACGTCGACCGAAGACGATCGCCATCGCCAGCAGCGCCAGGATGAAGCCCAGGATGCCCAGGTAGACCGGGTGCCCGATCAGGAAGCCGATCGCGAGGAGAACGCCGAGTACGACGATGCCCACGCCCGCGACGACAAGCCCGACCTTCGGGTCGGCCTTTCGGGTCATCTTGTACGTGAGGGCGATCTGCTTCAGTCGCCCCTGGTTCGCAGCGTCACCGCTGCCCGTGTTTGCAGTCCTCGCCATGTCCTGAAGTTTACGTGGCCCGCGAGGCGCGACCAGCCACCGCCTCCATCACATGCTGGGCCTCGACCCGGTCCTTGGCCCGGCGCCGGTCCTCCAGGACGGAGTTCCAGGCGTTGCGGCGGGCGGTCCGCTGGCCGCTGCCGAGCAGCACGGCCTCCACGGCCCGCAGGGCATCGGTGACGGACGGGATCGCGGTGGCGCGGACGTGGGTCGCGGCCTGCATGACGGGGTCCTCCCTCAAGCGTGGATGAGATGAGGTGGGGGGCTGAGCGAGAGTGGTCGCTCGCGTGGTGGCGGTGTGTGAACCCAGGCTCACAGATTGGTGTTACCAGCGCGTGACTCGGTGGTCAAACACTGATGAAACGTTGATGCGGCCATTCGTACGAACCCGTGAACGCCGACGCGGCCCGTACGCACCCCCTGACCTGCGGGTGCGTACGGGCCGCGACGAATTCGGCCACTACTGGCCGGTAACCACTTGTGCTTCGATTCACACGGTCGGCGTGCCGGCCGTCTCGCCGCGCTTCTCCATCGCCTGCTGGTACAGCCGGCCCGCGCGGTAGGACGAACGGACCAACGGGCCCGACATCACACCGGAGAAGCCGATCTCGTCGGCCTCCTCCTTGAGCTCCACGAACTCCTGCGGCTTCACCCAGCGCTCCACGGGGTGGTGGCGCACCGACGGGCGCAGGTACTGCGTGATCGTGATCAGCTCGCAGCCGGCGGCGTGCAGCTGCTGCAGCGCCTCGCTGATCTCCTCGCGGGTCTCGCCCATGCCGAGGATCAGGTTCGACTTCGTGACCAGACCGTAGTCACGGGCCCGGGTGATGACGTCCAGCGAACGCTCGTAGCGGAAGCCGGGACGGATCCGCTTGAAGATCCGCGGCACCGTCTCGACGTTGTGCGCGAAGACCTCGGGACGGGAGGCGAAGACCTCCGCCAGCAGCTCGGGCACCGCGTTGAAGTCGGGCGCGAGCAGCTCCACCTTCGTCCGGCCGTCGGCGCGGCCGGCGGTCTGCTCGTGGATCTGGCGCACGGTCTCCGCGTACAGCCAGGCGCCGCCGTCCTCCAGGTCGTCGCGCGCGACGCCGGTGATGGTGGCGTAGTTCAGGTCCATCGTGACGACCGACTCGCCGACGCGGCGGGGCTCGTCACGGTCCAGCGCCTCGGGCTTGCCCGTGTCGATCTGGCAGAAGTCGCAGCGCCGCGTGCACTGGTCACCACCGATGAGGAAGGTGGCCTCACGGTCCTCCCAGCACTCGAAGATGTTGGGACAGCCCGCCTCCTGGCAGACCGTGTGCAGGCCCTCGCTCTTCACGAGGCTCTGCATCTTCGTGTACTCGGGGCCCATCTTCGCCCGGGTCTTGATCCACTCGGGCTTGCGCTCGATGGGGGTCTGGGCGTTACGGACCTCCAGGCGCAGCATCTTGCGTCCGTCGGGTGCGACTGCGGACACGACCGGCTCCCTGTAGCTTCGATTCTTCGGCGCACACCAGGGTACGCCCGTTGTTCATGCGGTTTTGTTTACGCCTGGGCAACCTGTGGCCAGAGCCCGGCATTCCCTAGGCGTGCGCCTCGACGGGAGACGTCTCGATATCGCGCGGCTTCAGCTCCGCGTCCTCCAGGACGGCCCGCAGGTGCTTCTCGATCACCGGCAGGACCTCCTCGATCGTGATGTCCCGGCCGAGCTCACCCGCCAGCGAGGCCACGCCCGCGTCCCGGATCCCGCAAGGGATGATCCGGTCGAACCAGGCGTTGTCCGGGTTCACGTTGAGGGCGAAGCCGTGCATCGTGACGCCCTTGGCGACCCGGATGCCGATGGCGGCGAGCTTGCGGTCCTCGCGGCGCTGGCCGGCGTTGGACGGGGCGTACTCCGGGCCGTTGAGCCGGGGGTCGAACTCCGGATCGCTCAGCCGCGGGTCGAAGTCCAGCGAGAGGCCGCCGAGCGACGGACGCCGCTCCACCGGATCGCCCAGGACCCAGACGCCGCTCCGGCCCTCGATCCGGGTGGTCTCCACGCCGAACTCCGCGGCGGTGCGGATCAGCGCGTCCTCCAGGCGGCGCACGTGGGCGACCACGTCGACCGGGCGCGGCAGCTTCATGATCGGGTAGCCGACGAGCTGGCCGGGGCCGTGCCAGGTGATCTTTCCGCCGCGGTCCACGTCGACGACCGGCGTCCCGTCGAGGGGGCGCTCGCTCTCCTCGGTGCGCCGGCCCGCCGTGTAGACGGGCGGGTGCTCCAGGAGCAGACAGGTGTCGGTGATCTCGTCGGCGAACCGGGCGGCATGGATCTCGCGCTGCTTGTCCCAGGCCGCCCGGTACTCGACGGCGTCGTCGCCGAAGCCCAGACGGACGAATCGCAGCTCACTCACGGCAAAGCCTCCTCCTGGGTGCCGGTGCGGGTTCCGGGGATCGTCCCGGGGCCGGCTCGGCACCATGCGTCATTCGCGCCCATGCCACTGTACGGCCGCCCGGTGGAAAGCGGTCCGGCAGGTGTGCGAGGCCGGTGACGAGGACGTTTGCGTCAGCGATGGCCCCGATCCTCACACGATCGGATGAATGTGGGGCCTAGGAGGCGGTATGGGCGGTGTGGGCCGCTAAATTCACGCCGTTCCATGAGGGTCCGTACGGGCTTGCTCCCGGGCCCGGAAGGCAGGAGACCGCACAGCTGATGACGGAACGACCCCCGCAGCGCATCCCGAACCGCCAGCTCGCCGCGCTCATCGCCGAAGCCGGGTTCTCCAACGCGGGCCTGGCCAGGAGGGTGGACCAGCTCGGCCTGGAGCACGGACTCGACCTGCGGTACGACAAGACCTCCGTGACCCGCTGGCTGCGCGGTCAGCAGCCGAGGGGCACCACTCCCGCCCTGATCGCCGAGGTCTTCACCCGGCGCCTGGGCCGCCGCCTCTCCGCGCAGGACCTCGGCCTCGACGCGTGCGCCCCCGTCTACGCGGGGCTGGAGTTCGCGGCGACGCCCGAGGAAGCGGTCGACATCGTCAGCGGGCTGTGGCGGAAGGACTCCGGCAGCCATGTCGAACTCCGCAAGATCGCCTTCACGCCGGCCGGGCTGGTGGTCCCGAGCCGGGACTGGCTGATCGGCCGGGCCGACGAGCGGGTCGCGCGGGGGGAGATGGGGCCGCCGGGCGGGCGGCTGGGTGCCGAGGGCCGGCACGGCTCCGAGGGGCGGGCCGGATCCGACGCCCGGCTCGTGACGGAGGGGCGGCACGGCGCCGAGGCGCGTCCGGGCGGGGAGGGGGGACGGCTCGCCACCGAGGCGCGCCGTCCGGTTCAGGACCCCCGGGTGCCGCAGCAGGGCAGGGTCGCCGTCCCCCGTCAGCGCGGCACCGACCGGGGCCCCGGGCAGCGGGTCTCCAGCGGGGACATCGCGGCCCTCCGGTCCGTCGGCGAGCTCTTCCGCACCCTCGACCACGCCTACGGCGGCGGGCACGCCCGCCAGGCCCTCGTCCGCTACCTGGAGCACGAGGCCGAGCCGATGCTGCGCGGCACGTACGGGGAGTCCGTCGGCCGGCGCCTCTTCGCCGCGGCCGCCGACCTGACGAGGCTCGCCGGCTGGACCTCGTACGACATTGCGGCCCACGGCCTCGCCCAGCGGTACTTCGTCCAGGCGCTGCGGCTCGCGCAGGCGGCGGGGGACCGCGCGTACGGCTCGTACGTCCTGATCACCATGAGCAGGCAGGCGGTGTACCTCGGCCACGGGCGTGAGGCGGTACAGCTGGCGAGGGTCGCTCAGCAGGGCGTGGGCTCCTCGGCGCCGCCCGTCGTCCAGGCGCTGCTGCACGCGGTGGAGGCGCGGGGGCACGGGGTGCTCGGCGAGGCGCGGGCGTGCAGCGCGTCCCTCGCCCGGGCGGAGCGGGCGCTCGAGGCGGCGCGGCCCGGTGACGACGTGCCGTACTGGGCGCGTCCCTTCGACGAGGCACAGCTCGCCGACGAGTTCGGCCACTGCCACCGGGACCTCCAGCAGTACCGCCCGGCGGCGCAGCACGCCGAGCGCTCCCTCCAGCTGCGCGCGCCGGGTTTCGCCCGCAGCCGCCTCTTCTGCCGTGTGGTCCTCGCCACGGCCCGGCTGGGCCTCGGCGAGCTGGACCAGGCGTGCGCGCTGGGCGCGGAGGCGGCGCAGCAGGCGTCCGAGATGCGCTCGGCGCGCGCGGTGGAGTACGTCCGCGACTTCGAGCGCCGCCTGGAGCCGTACCGCGACGCGGCGGCCGTCCGCACGTACCGCGACCGCGTCGCCGCGATCGGCTGACCCGCCCGGCCGCGCCGCCCCCACCGGGAGGGGAGCGGGACGCGACCGCCCACACGGGGCCGGGCTGTCAGGCCGCCTCCGGGGTCGACTCCTCGCGGGCGCGGACGCCCAGGTCCCCCAGGACCGCCTGGGCCGCGCGGCGGCCCGAGGACAGGGCGCCCTGGGGCGTGGACGTGTCGCGGTGGTCGCCGCAGACGTACAGGCCCGCCAGCAGTCGGACCGGCCGGCGCGGGTCGTGCGGCGGCGGCATCGCCGGAATCGCGTCCGGGGTGTGGTGCAGGGCCAGCAGCTCCCACTCGTCCGTCGACGTGCCGTACAGCGTCGCGAGGTGCTTGCGGACCCGCCGGTCGGTGTCGTCCGGCGGGGCGCCCAGGACCGTCGAGGTGACGAGCACCCGGCCCGCCGGTGCCCGGGTGGGGTCGACCGCGCTCATCACCGCCGTGTGCGCGACCGGACCGCCGGGATCGGACTCCAGGAGCAGGACCGGGTCGGCCGTCGGCGCGGCCGGAGCCGTGTGGTGCAGCACGGTGACCGGGTGGAAGGCGGGGGTCCGCAGCCCGGGCAGCAGCTCGGCGGCCGTGCGCGCCCCCGTCGCCAGCACCACCGAGCGGCAGCGGAACACTCCGTGCTCCGCCGTCACGACCCGGTCGACCGCGACGTCCGTGACCCGGACGCCGGTACGGACCGTGCCGGGCGGCAGCGTCGCCGCCAGCAGGTCGGACAGCGCGCCCGAGCCGCCCTCCGGCGCGCACAGCCGCCCCCGGGCGAACGCGCGCAGCGCCAGATCGGTCCAGCGACTGGAGGTGGCGAGATCGGGATCGCCGAGCAGCGCGGCGACCAGAGGCCGCAGCACCCCCTGGACCGTACGGGCCGGCAGCCGGGCCGTCAGGGCCTCGCGCGCGGCCCGCTCCTGACGGGTCAGCAGCCGCTGTGCGGGCGTGGCTGCCAGCCGTGCCAGCGAGGCGCTCAGCCGTGCCTGGTCGAGCGAGGCGGCCGGATGGCGAGGGGCGCTCGCGAGGGCGCGCGCCACGGTGAAAGCTCCCCCTGCGCGCCGGGGTGGGTGCGGGGACCCCCAGGGTCCCTGTGCGGCCCCCCTCGCCGTGCCCCGGGCGCCCCGCGCGACCCCGACGCGCCAGGGCGCGTGCGGGAACGCCTCGCCGACCCTGACGTACCGTCCGTCGCTGTGCACCAGCGCCCCCGGTGCGAACGGTCGGAGCGTCAGCCCGCCCAGTCCGGGCGTGCGGCACAGTTCGGCGTACGAGGCGGTCAGCAGCGGCCCGACCCGGTCGAGCCGGAAGCCGTCGACGTCGTCCGTGGTCATCCGGCCGCCGACGCGCGGCCCGGCCTCCAGGACCGTGACGCCGATCCCGGCGCTGGTCAGCCGGTGGGCGGCCGCGAGCCCCGCGATTCCGGCTCCCACGACGACGACGTCCGTGACGACGTCCGAATGGCGTGCGGTACTGAGCACGTGCCCCTCCCCAGGTCGGCGCGGCTGGTGGGGTGCCTATGCCCCCAACGGGCCCCAGGAATGCCCGCGTTCGCATTCAGGGCCTGTCAGCCTAGGCAGCGCTCCCACAGGTGCCAGCAGCGCGCGGCGGGGTGCACGAAGCACGGGGTCGCACACGCCGTGCTCCGGCCGTGGTCAGACGGCCGCGCGGATCGCCTCGTCGATCGTCGGGAAGGCGAAACGGAAGCCGGACTCCGACAGCCGCCCCGGCAGCACCCGCTGACTGCCCAGCACGTCCTGGGCGAAATCCCCCAGGACGAGCCGGAGCGCCGGCGCGGGGACGGTGAAGATCGTGGGGCGGTGCAGGACACGGCCCATCGCCGCGGTCACCTCGCGGTTGGTGACCGGTTCGGGGGCCGTCAGATTCACCGGGCCCGAGAGGGAGTCGGTCTCGATCAGATGCCGCAGGGCGGCCACCTCGTCGTGCAGCGCGATGAAGCTCCAGTACTGGTGGCCGTCGCCCATCCGGCCGCCCACTCCGGCGCGGAAGACCGGGAAGAGCCGGCCCCAGGCCCCGCCCTCACGGGCCACCACCAGGCCCGTCCGGGCGTACGCGACCCTGATCCCGGCCTCTTCGGCCGGCGCTGCCGCGGCCTCCCACTCCACGCACACCGAGGGCAGGAACCCCTCTCCCGCGGGTGCGCTCTCGTCCACCGGGCGCGAGCCGGTGTCGCCGTAGTAGCCCAGTGCCGTGCCGCACACCAGGACCTTCGGCGGTTCGGCGAGCGAGGCGAGGGCCTGCGCGATCGCCGTCGTGCCGAGCACGCGGCTGTCGCGGATCTCCTTCTTGTACGCCTCGGTCCAGCGGCGCTCACCGACGCCGGCGCCCGCCAGATGCACGACGGCGTCGACGCCGACGAGCCCCGCCGCGTCCACGTACAGCCGCGCGGGGTCCCACTCGACCTCGTCCGCGGTCCGGGCGGGCCGCCGCACCAGGCGGGACACCTGGTGGCCGTCGGCGCGCAGTGAGCGCACCAGGGCGGAGCCGATGAGTCCGGAGGCGCCGGTGACCGCGATTCGGGAGCGTTCCATGGGGACATCCTGCCTTCCCGGGTCCGTACATGGCACAGTTGCCGACATGATCGCGCCGGAGACGCACATACGAAGGGCCCTGCCCACCGACGAGGGCGCCCTGGGGGAGCTGGACCGCGCCACCTGGTCGCCGCTGCACGCCGTGACGCCCGCGCCGGAACCCCCGTACGAACCGTTCTTCGACGAGCGGCACCGGCCGGAGGACTATCTGGTCGCGGAGCGGGAGCGGGCCGTCGTCGGCTACCTGCGGCTCGTGCCGCCCACCCCGCTCGCCAGCAACGCGCACGTCCGCCAGATCCAGGGCCTCGCCGTCGCCGACAGCGCCCGCGGCCGGGGCGTGGCCCGCGCCCTGCTGCGCGCCGCCGTGGCGGAGACCGGGCGGCAGGGCTGTACCCGGCTCACCCTGCGCGTCCTCGGCCACAACAAGCCGGCGCGCGCCCTGTACGAGTCGGAGGGCTTCGTGGTGGAGGGCGTCCTGCCGGGCGAGTTCCTCCTGGACGGCGCCTATGTCGACGACATCCTGATGGGCCGCACGGTCACGCCCCAGGTGTGACGGGGCGGGTCTCCCGCCGGCTCCAGGGTCGCTCGCCCTAGCCCTCCGCCTTCCGGGGCGTCAACGGGCCCATCCCGCCCATCAGTTCGCGCAGGCAGCGCACCGCGAGCTCGGCCGGTGACCCCTCGCCCCGTACCGGCGCGTCCGTCTCCGCCCATGCCTCCAGCGCCACCCGGATCGCGTCGGTGGCCGCCGCCGCCGCGAGCCGCACCTCCAGCGGGTCGGCGTCCGGGCCCGCGAGCCCGGCCACCACGGCCAGCAGCCTCTCCTCCGACTCCTGGTTGACCCGGTACCAGACCGCCCGCAGCGCCGGATCCGCGGCCGCCGCGCGCAGCAGTCCCCGCGTCCAGCGCAGCCCCTCCGCGGCCTCCTCGTCGGCCGCCGCGAGGGCCTCCCGGATCGACCGTTCCAGCGCCGCCGGCACCGTCGAGCCCGGCTCCGCCGCCGCGAGGGACTCGCGCCAGCGGTCCGCGCCGCCCGCCAGGAGCGGGGCGACGGCGTCCTGCTTGGAGCGGAAGTAGCGGTAGAAGGTCCGCAGAGCGACCCCGGCGCGCAGGGCGATGTCCTCGGCCGTGGTGCCGTCGGGGCCGCGCTCGGTGAAGAGCTCGGCGGCGGCCCGGGCGATGTCGAGCTGGGTGGCGGCCTTGCGGCGCTCCGTCAGGGAGGGGGGCTTGGTGCTCACCGTACGAAGGGTACGCCCCACCCCTGCCGACCATGCATTTCGTGCAGCTATGGCAAAACGTGCCACATGGACGTACGGTGTCGGTACATCGTGGGCTCGCCATCGGGAGCCTCGTCGTCGAGAGGTCGGACAGGACATGAACCGCTACGAAGGACGCCGCGCACTGGTCACCGGTGGCGGCTCCGGCATCGGCCAGGCCACCGTGCTGCGCATACTCGCCGAGGGCGGCGCCGTCGTCGCCGCGGACGTCAGCCAGGACGGCCTGAAGGACACCGTGGCCAAGGCGGGCGCCGCCGGCGACCGGCTGACCACCGTCGTCGTCGACATCGCCGACGAGACCTCGGTACGCGCGGCCGTCGCCACCGCCGTCGAGACGCTCGGCGGCCTCGACGTCCTGGTCAACGCGGCCGGCATCCTGCGCTCCTCGCACACGCACGAGACCACCCTCGACGCCTTCGAGCAGGTCCTCCGGATCAACCTGACCGGCACCTTCCTCGTGATCCGCGAGGCGATCCCGGCGCTCCTGGAGGGCAACGGCTCCGCCGTGGTCAACTTCTCCTCCACCTCGGCGATGTTCGCCCACCCCTACATGGCCGCCTACGCGGCGAGCAAGGGCGGCATCCAGTCCATGACCCACGCCCTCGCCGCCGAGTACGCCAAGCAGGGCATCCGCTTCACGGCCGTCCAGCCCGGCTCCATCTCCTCCGGCATGACCGACGGCACCGGCGCCAGCCGCCAGTCCGTCGGCCCCGGTCTCCCGGAGGACACCGACTGGTCCCTCTTCGCGAAGCTCGCCCCCGCCCTCGGCGAGGGCTTCGCGGGCCCGGAGACCGTCGCCGGAGTGGTGGCCATGCTGGCCAGCGAGGACGGGAAGTTCATCACCGGCACCGAGGTCCGCGTCGACGGCGGCACGCACTTCTGAGGCGCTGACCGCACGGCCGGACACGGTCCTCGGTCAGGTGGATCCGGGCTGCGGCCCGGCTGACGGACCGGTACGGATCCGGGGAGGGACGGCCCCCGGATCCGTACCCCCACCACGCGGGAGCACCGGGGCGCCGCGCGCCCGGCGTGATCCGGAAGGAAGCCCTAACCGCCGAACCGCTCCCACAGGCGTGGATAGCGCGCCGCGAGCGCCGCGTCGTCCTCCACGTCGAAGGCCACGCCCTCCGGCTCCGCCGGTTGCGGCGGAATCCCCAGATCCGGCGCCTCCGCGCCGGTGAGCTGCTCGTACGCCTCGTCGGCGGCGAAGCCCAGCTCCTCGCCGTCCCCGTCGATCTCCTCGTCGAACTCGACCAGCAGCTCGGCCAGTGCGTCGGGGTCGTGCACCGCGCCCTCGAAGACCTCGCGGCCCTGCCCGATCAGCCAGCAGCGGAAGTAGTCGAAGGCGTCGTCGCCCGCCCCGTCGAGCAGCAGCGCGGCCGCGCCCCACAGATCCCAGCGGAACGCGCGGTTGTAGCGGGCCTCGAAGTGGCGGGCGAAGTCGAGCACGGAGTCGGGGTCGAGCCGCAACAGCCGCTCGACGAGCAGGTCGGCGTGTTCCTCGGGGTCGCCCTCGGCGGCCTCGCGGGTGGAGTCGATGATCTCCCAGAACTCCGTCTCGTCCATCACGGACCAAGCATCGACCTTGCCGGAGGGCGACGCACCCGGAAACGACCAAAATGAAACCGGACAGGAGATGTCGTACTTTCCTGTCACGCTCGGTCCATGGAGACGGAAACCAAGCCGCTCAGCGGCAGGATCGCACTGGTCGCGGGCGCGACGCGCGGCGCCGGACGGGCCATCGCCGTGGAGCTGGGCGCCGCGGGCGCCACCGTGTACGTGACCGGGCGCACCACCCGGGACAAGGTCAGCGAGGTCGGCCGCACGACCGAGACCATCGAGCAGACGGCCGAGCTGGTGACGGCGGCCGGCGGCGAGGGCATCGCCGTTCCCACCGACCATCTGGAGATCGACCAGGTCCGCGCGCTCGTCGAACGGATCGACGAGGAGCGGGGCCGGCTCGACCTCCTGGTGAACGACGTCTGGGGAGGCGAGCACCTCCTCGTCCCCGCCTTCGGGAAGAAGATCTGGGAGACCGACCTCGACAGCGGCCTGCGGATGCTGGAACTGGGTGTGAAGACCCACGCCATCACCAGCGCCCTCGCGCTGCCGCTGCTCGTCCGCAACCCGGGCGGCCTCGTCGTGGAGGTGACCGACGGAACGGCCGAGTACAACAGGCGGTTCCGCGAGAACTTCTTCTACGACCTCACCAAGAACGCCCCGATCCGGATGGCGTACGCGCTCTCCCACGACCTGAAGGACGTGGGCGGGACCGCGGTGGCGCTCACTCCGGGGTGGCTGCGGTCCGAACAGATGCTGGACCACTTCGGGGTGACCGAGGCGAACTGGCGCGACGCGACGGAGAAGCTCCCCGACTTCGCGGTCGCCGAGTCGCCCGTCTACGTCGGCCGGGCCGTGGCCGCCCTCGCCGCCGACCCCGACCGGGCCCGCTGGAACGGCACGTCGCTCTCCAGCGGCCAGCTGGCCAGGGAGTACGGCTTCACGGACGCGGACGGCTCGCAGCCGGACGCCTGGGGCTTCATCATCGCCAAGGAGAAGGGCGGCGACGTGTCGGTGGAGGACTACCGGTAGAGCCCCGACAGGGCCTCCGCCGCCGCCACGAATCGGGCCCGGAGCGAGGCGGGGGCCAGGATCTCCGCCTCCGGCCCCAGCGCGAGCAACTGGCTGAAGGCGACGTCCTCGTTCTCCACGCGGAGCGTCGCCGTCAGCCTGCCCTCGGCGTCCGCCGTCGCGGACGCCAGCGCCTCCTCCGCCGCCGCGCGGTCCGTCAGGTACGGCAGACGCTTCGCCCCCGGCGCGGAGAGCCGCAGGACGACCTCGGCGCGCAGGATCGACCGGGCGAACTCCGCCGCGCGCTCCGCCCAGAAGGCGGGCAGGTCGAAATCCTCGTCCCGATCGAAGCGCTCCTCGCGGAGTGCCACCGCCACGAAGCGGTCCACCCGGTACGTACGGAAGGCCGCGCCCGAGCGCGCGCACAGGTACCAGACCCCGGCCTTCAGCACGAGCCCGTACGGAGCCAGCTCGCGCTCCACCTCGGTCTCCCCGCGCCGGTAGCGGGCCGAGACCGTCCGGTCGTCCCAGACCGCCTCGGCGATCGGGGCCAGCAACTCGGGTCTCTGCGGCTCCTGGTACCAGCCGGGCGCGTCCAGGTGGAAGCGATGGGCCGCCGACTCGGGGGCGTCGCGCAGCGAGGGCAGCAGGGCCGCCGACACCTTCAGACGGGCCGCCGAGGCCGCGTCGTCGAGCCCCATGTCCCGCAGCGCGCCCGGCAGTCCGGACAGGAACAGCGCCTCGGCCTCACCGCGGGCCAGCCCCGTCAGCCGGGTGCGGTACCCGCCGATCAGCCGGTAGCCGCCCGCCCGGCCCCGGTCCGCGTACACCGGAACCCCCGCCTCGGAGAGGGCGAGGGCATCGCGGGTGACGGTCCGCTCGGACACCTCCAGCTCCGTGGCCAGTTCGGCCGCCGTCATCGACGGACGGGACTGGAGCAGCAGGACCATCTTGATCAGCCGGGCGGCACGCATGCACCCATTGTGAAGGCTCGGTTCCCCCGGCGGGGCCGGGGGAACCGAGCGGGCTCACTCGCCCCTGGGCCGTGTCACAGGCCGTAGCGCTCGCGCGCCTCCTTCACGGCCGAGGCCGGGACCTCGCCGCGGCGGGCGAGCTGGGCGAGGGCCGCGACGACGACCGACTGCGCGTCGACGCCGAAGTGACGGCGGGCAGCCTCACGGGTGTCGGAGAGGCCGAAGCCGTCCGCACCGAGCGAGGACCAGTCCTGCTCGACCCACTGGGCGATCTGGTCCGGGACCTGGCGCATGTAGTCCGAGACCGCGAGGACCGGGGACTCCACACCCTCCAGCGCCTTGCGGATGTACGGGATCTGCTCCTCGCCGCGCAGCAGCGCCGCGTCGGACTCCAGCGCGTCGCGCCGCAGCTCCGTCCACGAGGTCGCCGACCACACGTCGGCGCCCACGCCCCACTCGGCGGCGAGCAGCTTCTGCGCCTCCAGGGCCCAGTGGATCGCCGTACCCGAGGACAGCAGCTGGATCCGCGCGGCGTCCGCCGGCAGGTCCAGACCGGCCGACTCCGCCGTGTTGAAGCGGTACAGGCCCTTGACGATGCCCTCGTCGACGCCTTCCGGCTTGGCCGGCTGCGGCATCGGCTCGTTGTAGACCGTGAGGTAGTAGAAGACGTTCTGGTCCTCGCCCTCGGCGGCCTCGCCGTACATCCGGCGCAGACCCTCCTTGACGATCGCCGCGACCTCGTAGGCGAACGCCGGGTCGTACGTCAGGGCGGCCGGGTTGGTCGCCGCGATCATCGGGGAGTGGCCGTCCGCGTGCTGGAGGCCCTCACCGGTCAGCGTCGTACGGCCCGCGGTGGCGCCGACGAGGAAACCGCGGCCGAGCTGGTCGCCGAGCTGCCACATCTGGTCGGCGGTGCGCTGCCAGCCGAACATCGAGTAGAAGATGTAGAAGGGGATCATCGCCTCGCCGTGCGTCGCGTACGACGACGAAGCGGCGATGAAGTCCGCCATCGAGCCGGCCTCGGTGATCCCCTCGTTGAGGATCTGGCCGTTGACGGCCTCCTTGTAGTACATCAGCTGGTCGCGGTCGACCGGCTCGTACGTCTGGCCCTTCGGCGAGTAGATGCCGAGCGACGGGAACAGCGACTCCATGCCGAAGGTACGGGCCTCGTCCGGGACGATCGGGACCCAGCGCTTGCCGGTCTCCTTGTCGCGGATCAGGTCCTTCACCAGGCGGACGAAGGCCATCGTGGTCGCCATCGACTGCGTGCCGGAGCCCTTGTCGAAGGCGGCGAACGCCTTCTCGGCCGGGGCCGGCAGCGGGGCGAGCGGCTGGACGCGACGGGCCGGGGCCGGGCCGCCGAGGGCCGCGCGGCGCTCCTGGAGGTAGCGGACCTCGGGGGAGTCGGCGCCGGGGTGGCCGTAGGGCACCACACCGTCGACGAACTGCGCGTCCGAGATCGGCAGGTCGAGCAGGTCGCGCATGTTCTTGAACTCGTCCACCGAGAGCTTCTTCATCTGGTGGTTCGCGTTCTTGGAGGCGAAGCCCTCGCCGAGGGTGAAGCCCTTGACGGTCTGCGCGAGGACGACCGTCGGCGCGCCCTTGAACTCCAGCGCGGCCTTGTACGCGGCGTACACCTTGCGCGGCTCGTGGCCACCGCGCGAGAGGTGGAAGCACTCCAGGATCTTGTCGTCGCTCAGCAGCTGCGCCATCGCGACGAGCGCCGGGTCGGAGCCGAAGAAGTCCTGGCGGATGTAGGCGGCGTCACGGGTCTGGTACGTCTGGACCTGCGCGTCCGGGACCTCGCGGAGGCGGCGGACGAGGGCGCCGGTGGTGTCGAGCGCGAACAGCTCGTCCCAGGCGCCGCCCCACAGCGACTTCACGACGTTCCAGCCGGCGCCGCGGAACTGGGCCTCCAGCTCCTGCACGATCTTGAAGTTGGCGCGGACCGGGCCGTCGAGGCGCTGCAGGTTGCAGTTGATGACGAAGGTCAGGTTGTCCAGACCCTCGCGGGCGGCGAGTGCGAGTGCCGCGGTCGACTCGGGCTCGTCCATCTCGCCGTCACCGAGGAACGCCCACACGTGCGAGGACGAGACGTCCTTGATGCCGCGGTTGGTGAGGTAGCGGTTGAAGCGCGCCTGGTAGATGGCGGAGAGCGGGCCCAGACCCATGGAGACGGTGGGGAACTCCCACAGCCAGGGCAGACGGCGCGGGTGCGGGTAGGAGGGGAGGCCGTTGCCGCCCGACTCCTGCCGGAAGTTGTCGAGGTGGGCCTCGTTCAGGCGTCCGTCGAGGAAGGCGCGGGCGTAGATGCCGGGGGAGGCGTGGCCCTGGATGTAGAGCTGGTCGCCGGAGCCGGCGGCGTCCCCGGACTCCTTGCCCTTGAAGAAGTGGTTGAAGCCGGTCTCGTAGAGCCAGGCGGCGGAGGCGAAGGTGGCGATGTGGCCGCCGACGCCGTGCTTGGCTCCGCGGGTGACCATGGCGGCCGCGTTCCAGCGGTTCCAGGCGGTGATCTTCCGCTCCATCTCCTCGTCACCGTCGATGACGGGCTCCGCGGAGGTGGGGATGGAGTTGACGTAGTCGGTCTCCAGCAGCTTGGGCAGGGCGAGGCCCGCGCCTTCGGCGTGCTGCAGGGTGCGGCGCATCAGGTAGGCGGCCCGGTGCGGGCCGGCGGCCTTGGTGACGGCGTCCAGGGAGGCCGCCCACTCGGCGGTCTCCTCGGTGTCACGGTCCGGGAGCTGGTCGAGCTCACTCGGAATCTTGCCTACGGGATCGGTCATGATCGCCGCCTTCCGGACAGGTGGGGGTGGAGAAGGGGTGCCTTGTCTGGCAGGACAGGGCGAAGGGCCGGGTAGCGGCCCGCCGAAGACTGTAAGCCGCCGATCGATGATCGATCAAAGGGTTGAAGGGGAAAACCTCTTCAGATCGAGAAAGTCGGCACAGGGTGCCGCGAAAAGGGGCACCCGGTGCCTTGTTTTCGCAGGTGGGAGGGCGAATGAGAGGGGGGTCGCACGAATGAGCGGACCCACCGGGGGTGGGTCCGCTCAGGAAGACGCTCAGGGAGACTTCGGGGAGGTCTCAGGTTAATCCGGGGCGTACGGGGACGATCCGGGCCCCCGCTGCTTCAGGCTCTCGGCGCGCAGCCGAGGACATGGGCCTTGACCAGGGCGCCGATGTTCGGGTCGCCGCGACGGAAGGCCTCCACGAGCTCCTGGTGCTCCTCCGCGTACGACTTCTGGACCGTCCCGAGCCAGCGGATCGACAGCGCGGTGAACACCTCGATGCCCAGGCCCTCCCAGGTGTGCAGCAGCACGCTGTTCCCCGCGGCCTTCACCAGCTCCCGGTGGAAGGCCACCGTGTGCCGTACCTGCGCCGTCCCGTCGGCCGTCCGGTCCGCCTCGTACAGCGCCGTCACGTGCGGCTCCAGGGCCGAGCAGTCGGCGGCGAGGCGCTGCGCCGCCAGCTCCGCGGCGATCTGCTCCAGGCCGGCCCTGACCGGGTAGCTCTCCTCCAGGTCGGCCGCGGTGAGGTTCCGTACGCGTACGCCCTTGTTCGGCGACGACTCGATCAGCCGCAGTGACTCCAGCTCGCGCAGCGCCTCGCGCACCGGCGTCTGGCTGACCTCCAGCTCCGTCGCGATACGGCGCTCGACGATCCGCTCGCCCGGCTTCCAGCGACCGCTGACGATGCCCTCCACGATGTGCTCGCGGATCTGTTCGCGCAGCGAGTGGACGACGGGCACGCTCATGAAGCCGCTCCTTAGGAGACGCGTTGACACCCAAGACAATACGGCGGCGCCCCCACCCGGAAACACTTCCAGGTGGGGGCGCCGCAGGTGAGGCTTGTTACAGCTCAGTAGCTTGCGCTCACAGGCCGAGCTCGACCTCGAACTCGCCGGCCTCCAGGATCGCCTTGACGGCCGTCAGGTAACGGGCCGCGTCGGCGCCGTCCACCAGACGGTGGTCGTAGGAGAGCGCGACGTACGTCATGTCGCGGATCGCGATCGTCTCACCCAGGTCCGGGTGGTTCACGACGACCGGACGACGGACCGTGGCACCGATGCCCAGGATGGCGACCTGGTTCGGGGGCACGATGATCGTGTCGAACAGCGCACCGCGCGAGCCGGTGTTGGAGATCGTGAAGGTCGCTCCGGCGAGGTCGTCCGGCGTGATCTTGCTGGCGCGCACGGCGCCCGCGAGCTCCGCGGTCTTCTTGGCGATACCGGCGATGTTCAGGTCGCCCGCACCCTTGATGACCGGGGTCATCAGACCCTTCTCGGAGTCCACGGCGATGCCGATGTTCTCCGAGTCGAAGTACGTGATGGTGCCCTCGTCCTCGTTGATCCGGGCGTTGATGACCGGGTGGGCCTTCAGCGCCTGGGCCGCCGCCTTCACGAAGAACGGCATCGGGGACAGCTTGACGCCCTCACGGGCGGCGAAGGAGTTCTTCGCCTGCGCGCGCAGGCGCATCAGCTTGGTGATGTCGACCTCGACGACCGAGGTCAGCTGCGCCTGGCCGTGCAGCGCCTTCATCATGTTGTCGCCGATGACCTTGCGCATGCGGGTCATCTTGACGGTCTGACCGCGCAGCGGGGAGACCTCCAGGGCCGGGGCCTTCGACGCGGCGGCCGGGGCGGCGGCGACGGGGGCCGGGGCGGCCTTCTTGGCCTCGGCGGCCGCGAGGACGTCCTGCTTGCGGATCCGGCCGCCGACGCCGGTGCCCTTGACGGACGCCAGGTCGATGCCGTTCTCGGAGGCGAGCTTGCGGACCAGCGGGGTCACGTAGGCACCGTCGTCCGCCGGCTGAGCGGCGGGGGCGGCCGGGGCCGGGGTGACCGGAGCCGGGGCGGCGACCGGGGCGGCGGGCGCGACCGGGGCCGGAGCGGCGGCCGGGGCGGCCGGAGCCGCGGGAGCCGGAGCCGGAGCGGCCGGAGCCGGTGCTGCCGGAGCCGGAGCGGCGGCCGGTGCAGGGGCGGCCGGGGCCGGAGCGGCGGCCGGGGCGGCACCCGCGGCACCGATGACGGCCAGCTTGGCGCCGACCTCGGCGGTCTCGTCCTCGGCGACGACGATCTCCAGGAGGACACCCGAGGCCGGGGCGGGGATCTCGGTGTCGACCTTGTCCGTGGAGACCTCGAGCAGCGGCTCGTCGGCCTCGACGGTCTCGCCGACCGACTTCAGCCAGCGGGTGACGGTGCCCTCGGTGACGGACTCGCCCAGCGCCGGCAGGACGACGTCCGTACCGGAGGCGCCACCGGCCGGAGCCGCGGCGGGGGCCTCGGCGGCGGGCGCCGGGGCGGCCGGAGCCTCGGCGGCCGGAGCCGGGGCGGCGGGGGCCTCGGCCGCGGGGGCCTCGGCGGCCGGGGCGGCGGCGGCCGGCGCACCGGTGCCGTCGTCGATGATCGCCAGCTCGGCGCCGACCTCGACGGTCTCGTCCTCGGCGACCTTGATCGAGGCCAGCACGCCCGAGGCGGGGGCGGGGATCTCGGTGTCGACCTTGTCGGTCGAGACCTCGAGCAGCGGCTCGTCGGCCTCGACACGCTCACCCTCGGCCTTGAGCCAGCGGGTGACGGTGCCCTCGGTGACGCTCTCGCCGAGCGCCGGCAGGGTTACGGAAACCGACATGGTTTCAGTTGCTCCTAACGAATTGCGGAAAGTGGTCGTCGCGCCCGTGGATGACGTGAGCGTCAGTCGTGGGAGTGCAGAGGCTTGCCGGCCAGCGCCAGGTGCGCCTCGCCGAGCGCCTCGTTCTGCGTCGGGTGGGCGTGGATGAGCTGCGCGACCTCGGCCGGCAGCGCCTCCCAGTTGTAGATCAGCTGCGCTTCGCCGACCTGCTCGCCCATGCGGTCACCGACCATGTGGACGCCGACCACGGCACCGTCCTTGACCTGGACGAGCTTGATCTCGCCCGCGGTCTTCAGGATCTTGCTCTTGCCGTTGCCCGCGAGGTTGTACTTCAGGGCGACGACCTTGTCCGCACCGTAGATCTCCTTGGCCTTGGCCTCGGTGATGCCGACGGAGGCGACCTCGGGGTGGCAGTACGTCACCCGCGGCACGCCGTCGTAGTCGATCGGAACGGTCTTCAGACCGGCCAGACGCTCCGCCACCAGGATGCCCTCGGCGAAGCCGACGTGCGCCAGCTGCAGGGTCGGGACGAGGTCGCCGACCGCGGAGATCGTGGGCACGTTGGTACGCATGTACTCGTCGACCAGGACGTAGCCGCGGTCCATCGCGACGCCCTGCTCCTCGTAGCCGAGACCGGCCGAGACCGGGCCGCGGCCGATGGCGACGAGCAGGACCTCCGCCTCGAAGGTCTTGCCGTCGGCCAGGGTGACCTTGACGCCGTTGTCGGTGTACTCGGCGGACTGGAAGAAGGTGCCGAGGTTGAACTTGATGCCGCGCTTGCGGAAGGCGCGCTCAAGAAGCTTGGAGCTGTTCTCGTCCTCGACCGGGACCAGGTGCTTCAGGCCCTCGATGACCGTGACGTCCGTACCGAAGGACTTCCACGCGGAGGCGAACTCGACGCCGATGACGCCGCCGCCGAGGATGATCGCGGACTCCGGGACGCGGTCCAGGGTCAGCGCGTGGTCCGAGGAGATGATGCGGTTGCCGTCGATCTCCAGGCCCGGCAGCGACTTCGGCACGGAACCGGTGGCGAGGAGGACGTGACGACCCTCGACGCGGCGGCCGTCCACGTCGACGGAGGTCGGGGAGGACAGGCGGCCCTGGCCCTCGATGTATGTCACCTTGCGAGAGGCGACCAGACCCTGCAGGCCCTTGTAGAGGCCCGAGATCACGTCGTCCTTGTACTTGTGGACGGCCTTGATGTCGATGCCCTCGAAGGAGGCCTTGACACCGAACTGCTCCGCCTCGCGGGCCTGGTCGGCGACCTCGCCGGCGTGGAGCAGGGCCTTCGTCGGGATGCAGCCGTTGTGCAGGCAGGTGCCGCCGAGCTTGTTCTTCTCGATCAGTGCGACGTCCAGGCCCAGCTGCGCTCCGCGCAGCGCCGCGGCGTAACCGCCGCTACCGCCGCCGAGGATCACTAGGTCGAAAACGGTGCTGGCGTCGTTCGCCACGTCACGTCCTCCATGCATGTGCGCCGGTCGCCGGTCTCCGATGACCGGGCGGCGGCTGGTGTTCGGCCGCTTTTATGTCGGCCCTGTGGTGGGGGCCCTGTCCTGCCGAGAACCCATCTTCGCACTTGTTGCCGGAAGGCGGGACGCGGGGCCGGTGTCTGAGACGGGGGGATCGTCCGTACGGGCGGGTAACAGAGGCGTGCGAACCTACGGATTTCGTCGAGGGCGCAACGGGAACGGCCCCGGGGAGCGGGTCCCCGGGGCCGTGTACGTCACACGACGGCTCAGAGCTCGCCGTCGGCCGTCCGCTCGGCCAGCTTCACCAGGGTGCGGACCGCGGAGCCGGTGCCGCCCTTGGGGGTGTAGCCGTAGGGAGCGCCCTCGTGGAAGGCCGGGCCGGCGATGTCGAGGTGCGCCCAGGTGATGCCCTCGCCCACGAACTCCTGCAGGAACAGACCGGCGACCAGGCCGCCGCCCATCCGCTCGCCCATGTTCGCGATGTCCGCGGTCGGGGAGTCCATGCCCTTGCGCAGGTCCGCCGGGAGCGGCATCGGCCAGGACTGCTCGCCGACCTCCTCGGCGATCTCGTGGATCGCGGTGCGGTAGTCGTCGTCGTTGGCCATGATGCCGAAGGTCCGGTTGCCCAGGGCGAGCACCATCGCGCCGGTCAGCGTCGCCACGTCGACGATCGCGTCCGGGTGCTCCTCCGAGGCCCTGGTGATGGCGTCGGCGAGGACGAGCCGGCCCTCGGCGTCGGTGTTGAGGACCTCGACGGTCTTGCCGCTGTACATGCGCAGCACGTCGCCGGGGCGGGTGGCGGAGCCCGACGGCATGTTCTCGGCCAGCGCCAGCCAGCCCGTGACATTGACGGCCAGGCCGATGCGGGAGGCGGCGACGACCGCGGCGAACACGGCGGCGGCGCCGCTCATGTCGCACTTCATCGTCTCGTTGTGGCCGGCCGGCTTCAGGGAGATGCCGCCCGAGTCGTAGGTGATGCCCTTGCCGACGAGGGCGAGGGTCTTCTCCGCCTCCGGGTGGGTGTAGGCGATCTTGACCAGGCGCGGGCCGCGGACCGCGCCCTTGCCGACGCCGAGGATGCCGCCGTAGCCGCCCTTGTCGAGCGCCTTCTCGTCGAGCACCTGCACCTTGAGGCCGTGCTCCTTGCCGGCGGCGGTGACGATGGCGGCGAACGTCTCGGGGTAGAGGTCGTTCGGCGGCATGTTGATCAGGTCGCGGGCGCGGTTGATCTCCTCGGTGAGCGCCAGCGCGCGCTCCGCGGCGGCCTTGAACGCCTTGTCGCGCGGCTTGGCGCCGAGCAGGGCCACCTCGGCCAGCGGCTTCTTGGCGTCCTTGCCGTTCTTGCTCTCCTGGTACGCGGTGTAGGCGTACGCGCCGAGCAGGGCGCCCTCGGCGATCGCCTCGGCGTCCTCGACGGCGATCACCGGCAGCGCGAACGCGGCCTTCTTGGCGCCGGTCAGGGTACGGGCGGCGGTGCCGGCGGCGCGGCGCAGGGTCTCGGCGTCGTACGCCTCGCCGTCCTCGGGGGCGGAGCCGAGGCCGACCGCGAGCACGACGGGGGCCTTCAGGCCGGCGGGCGAGGGCAGCTTGGTCGCCTCACCCTCGGCACCCGTGGCACCCAGGGTCTCCAGGACGGCGGCGAGCTTCCCGTCGAACGCCTGGTCCACGGCCTCGGCGCCCGGGGCGACGAGCAGACCCTTTCCGGACTTCGCTACGCCGACGACGAGCGCGTCGGCGCGCAGCGTCGCCGCGCCGGCAGTGCTGAGAGTGAGAGCAGTCACGGTGGTGAAATCTCGCTTCCATTGAGTTCTGTGGCGGTCGAGGGTTGGGCCGACCGTGCCCGCCGCATCGTATTTCGGCCCGGGGAACGCCGAGAACGAGCCTACGCTCGCTCGTCGTCTTCGCTCACGGCGACGGTGATTCACTCATCCGTGGTGTCTCTTTCACGTTTACCCCTCAGTGTCGGAGAGCTCGGTCACACTCGCCTCATTCGCGCAAGGGCAGCAGCCGCTCCTTTGCACCATCCGCATCATCTCCACAGGTCCTCCCCATCCGGTCGGACCTGTCGAGGGGGGACACCACCAGATGGACTCTGCCGGATCCCGTATGCCCAGAACTGCCAGGACGGCATCCCTGCTGGCCGCCGCGCTCCTGGCCACCGTCATCCCGTCCGCGGCGGCCACCGCAGCCGAGACGGTTCCGCGGATCGACCTCACCGTCCTGGTCGTCGACGACGGCGGCAGCGCCGTGGAGGCGATCACCTCCGAACTGCGCTCCACCGGCGTCCCGTACCGCCGGGTCGATCTGGCCGATTCCGGTCGCCCGGTCATCACCGCCGCCTTCCTCAGCGACACGGTCTCCGGGCGTCCCCGGGCCAAGTACCAGGGCGTCGTCCTGCCCCACGAGTCCGCCTTCGGCCCCGACTCCGCCGAGCAGGCGGCCCTCACCGCGTACGAGAAGACCTTCGGCATCCCGCAGGTCGACGCCTACACCTGGGCGCACCCCGGCGTCGGGCTCGACTACACCAGCGAAGGGGGCCTGTCCGGTCCCCTCGACGGAGCCACCGCCTCGGTCACCACGGCGGGCCGCGCCGGGCCCTTCCGCCACCTGGACGGGCCGCTGACCTTCGAGGACAACGACCCGACGATCTCCGAGAGCTACGGCTACGCGGGCCGGCCCCGCGAGGGCTACACCAGCTACCTCGACATCCCCGTCGACGGGGGCGGGCGGGCCAGCCTGGTCGGCGAGTACGCCCACGACGGCCGCCGCGAACTGGTGGTCACCTTCGCCTACAACCAGTACCAGCGGCAGTTCCGGGCGCTCGCCCGCGGCATCGTCGAATGGCTCACCCAGGGCGTCCACCTCGGGCAGAGCCGCAGCTACTTCTCCGTCCACGTCGACGACGTCCTCGCTCCCGACGCCCGCTGGGACACGGTCCGCGACTGCACCCCGGGCGACTTCGACTGCCCCGGAGGCGACGGCGAGGCCGGCGAGAACCCGATCCGGATGACCGCCGCCGACGCCACGTACGCCGCCGCCTGGCAGAAGTCCTCCGGCTTCACCCTCGACATGGTCTACAACGGCGGCCAGGGCGAGCAGTGGAAGACCGAGCACGGAGGCACCGACCCGCTCGCGGCCCGGCTGATCGCCGACCGCGCCCAGTACCGCTGGGTGAACCACACCTACACCCACCCCTTCCTCGGCTGCGTCCAGGACAACTCCACCGTCCCCTGGAAGTGCGCCAAGAACGCCACCGGCGCCACCCTGTGGACGAGCCGCAGCGTGATCTCCGGACAGATCCGCGACAACCACAACTGGGCCGTCGCCAAGGGGATCTCCGTCGACCGCACCGAGCTCGTCACGGGCGAGCACTCGGGGCTCAAGACCTCGCCGCAGCAGCCCGTCGACAACCCGAACCTGGCCGGGGCGCTCTCCGACAACGGCGTGAAGTGGATCGCCAGCGACAACTCCCGCGAGCCCCAGCAGCGTGCCGTGGGCGCCGCGAAGACCGTCCCGCGCCACCCCATGAACGTGTACTACAACGTGGGCACGGCCGCCGAGATGGCCGACGAGTACAACTGGATCTACACCTCGCGCGCCGACGGCGGCAGCGGGATCTGCGAGTCCAACCCCGCCTCCACCTGCCTGCCCGCCCCGCTCGACACCGCCACCGGGTACGCCTCCCACATCGTCCCGCAGGAGGCCCGGACGGCCCTCTCCCACATCGTGGCGAACGACCCGCGCCCGCACTACGTCCACCAGTCCAACCTCGCCGAGGAGCGGATCCTCTACCCCGTCCTCGACCGGGTCCTCGCCGACTACCGGGCCCTCTTCGCCGACAACACCCCGTTGGTGAACCCCCGTCAGCGCGACGTCGGCACCGAGCTGAACCGCCGTGCCGCCTGGGACCAGGCGCTCGCGGCCGGCCAGGTCACCGCGTACCGCATCGGTACGACCGTCACGGTCAAGGCCCCCGCGGGGGTGACCGCGCCCATCACCGTCCCCGAGGGCACGCGCAAGCAACTCGTGCTCGGTACGGCGGTGTTCGGGACGGCCTACGCCGGGACGCGCTCGGCCTGGACGTCCCCGGAGCCACTGCAGAGCGCGACCACGCTCCGGCTCCCGGCCGTCTGAGACCGGCCCGACCGCTTCGCGGACCGACCACTGACCACTGACCGTACGTTCTGGGGGAAACGCACATGCCGAGCAGTGGCCGTCACGTCACCATGCTCACCGAAGGCACCTATCCGCATGTCCACGGGGGAGTCAGCACCTGGTGCGACCAGCTCGTCCGGGGCATGCCCGAGGTCGACTTCGAGGTCCTGGCCCTCACCGGCAGTGGCCGCGAACCGGTCACCTGGGAGCTCCCGTCCAACGTGACGCGGCACACCGCCTTCCCGCTCTGGGGCCTCGCCCCGGAGCGGGGGCGGGTCCCGCGCGGGCGGGCGCGCCGTCGCCTCGTCGACACCTACGAGCGCTTCCTGCTCTCGATCATGGATCCCAGCGCGGGCTGCGACTTCGGCGAGGGGCTCTACGCCCTGGCCGAACTCGCCCGGCGCGGCGGGCTCACCGCGGCCCTGCGCTCGGAGACCATGCTGCGCTCCCTGATGTGGATCTGGACCATGCCGCATCTGCCGACGGCCGCCGCCCGGCCCACCGTCCACGACGCGCTGACCGCCACCGACCTGCTGGAACACGCGCTCCGGCCGCTCGCCGCCCGGATATCCGGCAGCAGCGTCGCCCACGCCGTCTCCAGCGGCCTCGCGACGCTGCCGGCGCTCGCCGCCCAGCACTTCGAAGGAGTGCCCTTCCTGCTCACCGAACACGGCATCTATCTGCGCGAGCGCTACCTCGGCTACCGCACCGAGGCCCAACGCTGGCCGGTCAAGGCCCTGATGCTCGGCTTCTACCGCGAACTCAACACCCTCGGCTACCGCAAGGCCGACCTGATCACCCCCTGCAACCAGTACAACCGGCGCTGGGAGGAGCGCGGCGGCGCACCCGTCGCGCGCATCCGGACCGTCTACAACGGCGTCGATCCGCACGCCTTCCCCTACGCGGGACCCGAGCCGGAGACCCCCACGCTCAGCTGGTGCGGCCGGATCGACCCCATCAAGGACCTGGAGACGCTGATCCGGGCGTACGCGATCTGCCGTGCCGAACTCCCGGAGCTGAGGCTGAGGTTGTTCGGCCCGGTGCCCGCCGGGAACGAGGACTACCGGACCCGCCTGGAGAAGCTTGCGGCCGAACTCGGCGTCACCGACGGCCTCACCTTCGAGGGCCGGGTCTCCGACGTGGCGGGCGCCTACGCGGCGGGCAGCGTGGTGGCGCTCTCCTCGATCAGCGAAGGCTTCCCCTTCTCCCTGATCGAGGCCATGTCGTGCGGACGGGCCACGGTCTCCACCGACGTCGGCGGGGTACGGGAGGCGGTCGGCGACACGGGGCTCGTCGTCCCGCCCCGCGAACCCGCCGTGCTGGCCGCGGCCATGACGGAACTGCTGCGCGACGGGGAACGGCGGGCCGAACTGGGCCGCAGGGCCCGGCAGCGGGTCGTCGACCGCTTCACCCTGCACCGCTCCGTGGACGGCTTCCGGCAGATCTACCGCGAACTCGCCGGGGAGCCCGTCACACCGCCGGCCGATCCCGACGACGGCGCGGACTGGACCGTGCGCCTCACCGACCCCTGGCGCCAGGAGCTCGTCGGCGGAGGTTCCCTGTCGTGAGCGGCTCGCTGTGGCTGAAGAACGGCACGATGCGGGACACCCTGCCGGTGATCCCGCGCCCTCGCGGGGCGGGCGCCGAGCCGGGGGCCCCGGCCCGCGATCGGCTCGACCAGGGCCCTCCCGGCCGGGGACGGTTCGACCAGGGCCCTCCCGGCCGGGGGCCGCTCGGCCCGGCTCCCCGCGATCAGGGACCCCTCGCCGTCGACCCGATCGACGCGCTCGCCGAGCGGCTCGACGCGCTGGCCGCCGGCGCCGTCCACCCCGACGAGATAGCCGCGATCCTCGAATCCGACGGCATGACCGACGACCACATCCGCCTGACCTACGGGCGCGCCGACTCCTTCGAGCTCGCCGAGGACCTCTACGCGCGCGTGGAGCGGCGACACCCCCAGCCGGAGGCCCCGCCCACCGGGCCCTGGCACACCGGGCTCGCCGGCTGCCTGCTGCGCGGTCTCGTCTTCGCCCTGCCCGGCCTCGCGTACGTCCTCGCGGCGCCGCTCCTCGCCGGACCCGGCAGGGGACCGCTCCTCGCCTCGGCCGTCGCCGGATGGGTGTGGAACCAGGCCCTCGCCCATCGCGCGTACTCCTGGCTCGGTCTCGGCGACCGGGGAGCCGCCGCCCGCGCCCTGCTCCTCGGCGCCCCGGCGGGCGCGCTCGTCGGCTCGGCCGTCGCCCTGGCGGCCGCCGGTCCCGGCGGGTGGCGCGTCGTCGTGTTCGCCGCCGGGCAGTCCCTCTACCTCGGCGCCGCGACCGTCCTGCTCGTCCTCGGCCGCGAACGGGCCCTGCTCTGTGCCCTGCTGCCGCTCGCCGGAGCGGTGCCCGCCTTCCGGTACGACCTCCCGCACGCCCTGCGCGCCGGGCTCCTCGTCCTCTCCCTCGCGGCCACGGTCGCGTTCGCGGCGGTCGTGCTGCGGCCCGGTCCGAGGCCCCGGTCCGGTCTGCCGCTCGTCGCCTCCCTCCCGTACGGCCTCTTCGGCCTGGGCACGGGCCTGCTCGTGCTGTACGCGGGAGTGGGCGACGCCCTGGTGACGGGGGCCGCGCCCGTGGTCGCCCTCACCCTGTCGATGGGGCCCGCCGAGTGGCTGTTGCACCGCTTCCGCCGCGAGAGCCTCAGCGGGCTGCGCACCCTCACCAGCGCCCGCGCGTTCCGACGGACGGCGGCGGGGACGCTGGCGCGCTGCCTCGGCGCCTATCTCGCCGTCCTGCTCGCCCTCGCCTCCGCCGGCACGCTGCTGTGGCCGGGAGCCCCGGCGCTCGACGGACTCCGCCTGCTCGGGCTGCTGCTGGTCGGGATCGTGCTCTGGCTCGCCCTGCTCCTGCAGGCGTTCGGCGCGGTCCGCAGCGCGGCCGCCGTGTGCACCCTGGCCGCGGTGGCGCAGATGCTCACCCCGACGGCCGGCCCCGTCGCGGCCGGCGCGGCGGCCGCCGTCCTGGCCGTCCTCGCCGGTGCCCTGCTGGTCCGCCCGACAGCCCACCGCCCCTAGGACGACCGTGAGACCGACGACCGTGAAACCCTCCCTCCTCGTGCCGTTCTACGAGCACCCCGCCGAGCGCCCGGACGCCTGGGACTCCGTGATCGAGGCCGCGCCGTCGCTGTACGGCGTCGTCCTCAACCCCGCGAGCGGCGCGGGGCGGACGCCCGATCCCGCTTTCGCCGCCGTCGCCGAACGGCTCCGCGCCGCCGGGGTGAGGGTGCTCGGCTATGTCGACACCGCGTACGGCCGTCGGCCGCACGGCGAGGTCGTCGCCGAACTGCTCCGCCACCGCGACTGGTACGGGACCGACGGGGCGTTCCTGGACCAGGTGCCGACCGCGCCCGAGGCCCTGGAGCACTTCCGGCGCGTCGGCGTCGCCGCGCGCGCCGCGGGCGCCCGGACGCTGGTCCTCAACCACGGCGCCCACCCCGACCCCGGCTACGCCGCGCTCGCCGATCTGCTGGTCACCTTCGAAGGTCCCTGGGACTCCTACCGCGCCCTCGACCTCCCGGTCGCCGACCACTACTGCCACCTGGTCTACGCGGCGCCCCGCGAGGCCCTGCCCGCCACCCGGGTCCACTGCGTGGTCCCCGGCTCGGGCGCACACCCGTGGGGCACCCTCCCGCACGCCCTGGCGTCGGCCCGGTGACCTCGCGGGGTGTGACGGTCAGTCGCGGATGACGGAGTAGCAGGTGGCCCGGCCCTCGTGGTTGTCATCCCACTCCCGCGCGGTCGACCACGTGTACCAGGACCGGTCGCCGGCCGCGTCCGCGCATGCCCGCCCGGCCCGGTCCTTGGCCGACCGGGTCCCGGGCCAGTCACCCGTGAGCTTGTGCTGCCCGAGGACCTTGCCGTCGTAGGAGCCGGTGCAGGGCACCCGCGTGACCAACCGGTGCTGACGCAGACCGGTGTTGAAGTCCATGCAGTCCCCGGTCCTGGTGTCGTACATGGCGACCACCGCCGTGCCCGCGTCCAGGGTGCGCTCGGCGGGCGTGGCCGCGGCGTTCGGCTTCGAGGCGCCGAATCCGCCGAGGGTGAGCTCGGCGTGGAGCGCGGTGACCTCCGCGAGGGCGCTCTCCCTCTCCTTGGTGAGCAGGGCGGACAGATCGGCCCTGGCCCGGGTGATCCGGCCGTCCGCGTCGACGTCGACGGTCACCGGGATCGGTGGGGTCCTCACGGTGTTGTTCAGCGGTCTGGGGACGAACTCCTCCCGCAGGTCGTACGGGAAGAGGCTCATGGCCGTCGTCAGAGGGAACGTGGCGGTGTACGAACGCCCCGCCGTGCCCGACTGCGCCGTCGCCTCCGCGGTCCCGAGCGCCTCCAGGAGCGTGCCGCCGACCGCGGCCTCGGAGCCGCGCAGGTGGCTGATCGAGTCGACGCCCCAGAGCGGCTTGATGTCGCCCGTGTACCGCAGCCAGTACCCGGCCGAGGCGGGGCGGTAGTGGATGGTCTGCGTGTCCACCGTGTACCGGCTGGAGGGGTCGCCCGTGGTCCGCCCCGGAAGGGAGCCGAGGATCGTCGCGCGCGCGTCCTCCGGGAAGTTCCGCGGAACGCGCCAGGCGCTCGCGGCCTCGCCCCGGCTGCCCGCGAAGTCCACGCGTCCCGTGAGGGTCTGGACCGCCTTGCCCTGCCGGGAGGTGAAGGTGAGGGTCTGGCGGAGCTCGGCGTTGCCGGCCTTCTGGGTGTGGCGCAGCGCGAGGAAGATCTGCCGGTCGATCGGCTGGGAGAACACGGGGTGGGCGGCCGGCTTCGCGGCCCCGCTGTCGTCGGGACCGGCGCAAGCGGTCAGCGGGAGGGAGGCGGCGGCGAGCGCGGCGGCGGTACGGGCAAGGCGTCTGATCACGAACTCATGACCGGGCTGACGGGCGGAAGGTTGTCCGGCCGCAGGTCACGAGTGGATCACCCCAGGGTCAGCGCGACGAGCGCCACCGTCCCGGCCGTCTCCTCCACCGCTCCGAACACATCGCCGGTCACCCCGCCGAACCTCCGCACGCACCGGCGCAGCAGCAGCGCCGCCGCGCCGAGACCCGCCGCTGCCGCCAGCACGTGACGGATCGCGTCGTACGGGGAGAAGAGCGCGCCCGCGCCGGCGCACAGGACGAGGACGCCCCCGGTGACCAGTGCGGCCGAGCGCACCGGGACCGTGGCGGCGACCATCGCTCCCAGGCCCTCCGGGCGGGCCGCCGGGACTCCCTGGCGGGAGGCGTGGGTGAGGGCCAGGCGGGCGACGGTCGCGGCGAGGGCGGCGGCGACCGTGCCGTACGCCCAGCCGTCCTCGTACAGCCGGTACAGCGCCGCGACCTGGGCGAGCAGGACGAAGAGCAGGACGATGACACCGAAGGGGCCGATGTCGGACTGCTTCATGATGCGCAGCGCGTCCTCGGCGGGCTTGGCGCTGCCGAGCCCGTCCGCCGTGTCCGCGAGGCCGTCGAGGTGCAGGCCCCGGGTCATCAGCGCCGGTACGGCGGCGGTGACCACGGCCGCGAGCAGCGGGCCGGATCCGAGCAGGAGGAACACGCCGCCGAGCGCCGCGGAGAAGAGGCCCACGACGAGGCCGGCGAGCGGGGCCCACAACATGCCGGCGCGCGCCGCGTCCCGGTCCCAGCGGGTGATGCGGGCGGGGAGCACGGTGAGGGTGCCGAAGGCGAAACGCAGGCCGTCCATCCGGGCAGGGTAAGGCAGGGTCCGACGCGGTAAATTGCGCATCACGCACAAATCGGAAGCGGGTGGCATGGGTCACTGGTTCTACCGCAACTTCGTCGAGCCCGGGAAGCTCCCGCTGCTCATCGCCCTGTTCTCCTTCGTGGTGACCTTCCTCGTCACCCGGATGATCGTGCGGATGATCCGGGCGGGGAAGGGCCCCTTCGGCAATGTGAAGTCCGCCGGGGGGCTGCACATCCACCATGTCGTGCCCGGTGTCGTCCTCACCGTCGTCGGCGGCTTCGGCGCGGTCGCCAGCGGCCGGGAGGGGGTCACCCCCTGTGTCTTCGCGGCGGTCTTCGGGGTCGGCGCCGGCCTCGTCCTGGACGAGTTCGCGCTGATCCTGCACCTCGACGACGTCTACTGGAGCGACCAGGGCCGCAAGAGCGTCGAGGTCGTCGTGCTGACGGCCGCCCTGGTGGTGCTGGTCCTCGGCGGCTTCTCGCCGCTCGGCGTCAACGAACTCACCCCCGACGAGCGGCAGAACCGGGCCGGAGTCGTCCTCACCCTCGTGGTGAACTTCCTCTTCGTCCTGATCGCCCTGGTGAAGGGGAAGTTCCGGATGGCGGTGATGGGGACGCTGGTGCCGTTCGTGGCGATCGTCGGAGCGGTACGGCTCGCCCGGCCCGGCTCCTGGTGGTCCCGCCACTTCTACCGCCGGCGCCACCGGGCCCGTGCCAAGTCACGGCTGCGCACCTACCGCCACGACCGGCGCTGGGACCGCGTCCGCCGGCGCACTCAGGACGTGATCGGCGGCTTCCAGGAGCGGGTCCCGGGCCGCGGCGCCGGTTCGGGGTCCGACGGCGGCTGACGGCGTTCCCGCCACGCCGTGACGGCCACGAGCACCAGCACCGCGGCGATCGCGGCCAGGTGTTCCTTGCCCGCCAGGTTGGGCTTGATCAGCACCTCCACCACCATCGCGACGACCACCAGGGCCCCGGTCCAGCGGGCCCGGTAGCGCCAGCAGACGTAGACGGCGAGGCCGACCACGGCGGCCGAGGGGCCGGTGTCGACGACCCGGGCGTCCGATGCGGGCAGTCCGAGGGGGTTGTCCGGGCCGAGGGCGATGCCCACCCGTGCGTAGAGGGTCCCGGCCAGCGTGGCCAGATAGGCGATCGCGAGGGTCCGCCGACGCCCCAGGCATATCTCGGCGATGCCGAACACCAGCAGGACCTGGGCCAGCGCCCCCCACACCGGCAGGTCGAGCGCCGGGACGAAGAGCGAGAGCGGGGTCCGCAGCAGGGCGAGCCAGATCGGGTCCTCGGCCCGTACCGAGCCGATGTTCTGGACGGGCTGGTAGCCCCAGTCCTGGTTCTGGACGAGCTGGAAGAGCGCCGTGAGGCAGACGGCGGCCAGCGTCATCGGGACGGCCCGCCACCTCCTCGTGACGAGCGCGGTCCGTACGGCGGTGTACAGCGGGCCCCACTCGCGGTGCGCGAAGTCCCGGACGGCCGACCTCAACGCCGGCCCTCCAGGTGCTTGCGGTGCATCCACTTCGGCAGCCCGGGGGCTTCGAGGAAGCCCTCGGCGCGGCCCGCGGCGAGGCCGATGCGCAACAGGTCGGAGCTCTTCTCGAAGAGCATGAAGCGGGGCTCCCAGATCGGTCGGTACTTGGCGTTGGCGCGGTACAGCGACTCGATCTGCCACCAGCGGGAGAAGAAGCTGAGCAGTGAACGCCACATGCGCAGCACGGGTCCCGCCCCGAGCTTCGAGCCACGTTCGAAGACGGAACGGAACATGGCGAAGTTGAGCGACACCTGCGTGATCCCGATCTCCTCGGCACGCTGGAGCAGTTCGATGACCATGAACTCCATCAGGCCGTTCTCGGAGTCGCGGTCACGGCGCATCAGGTCCAGCGACAGGCCCTTGGGGCCCCACGGCACGAAGGACAGCACCGCCCGCAGCTCGCCGGTCTCGTCGCTGCACTCCAGCATCACGCAGCGACCGTCCCGTGGGTCGCCGAGCCGGCCGAGCGCCATCGAGAAGCCGCGCTCGGTGGCCCCGTCGCGCCAGTCGTCGGCCTTGCGCAGCAGGGCGTCCATCTCGTCGGCGGGAATGTCCTCGTGGCGCCGGATCCGCACCTCGTACCCGGCCCGCTTGACCCGGTTGAACGCCTGCCGCACGCTGCGCATGGCGCGTCCGTCGAGGGTGAACTCGTCGGTCTCCACGATCGCCTCGTCGCCCAGTTCCAGGGCGTCCAGACCGTGCCGAGCGTAGATCGTGCCGGCCTCCTCGCTCGCGCCCATCACGGCCGGCACCCAGCCGTGCTCACGGGCCTCGGCCAGCCAGGGCTCGATCGCCCCCGGCCATGCCTCGGGGTCGCCGATCGGGTCGCCGGAGGCGAGCGAGACCCCGCCGACCACCCGGTAGGCGATCGCGGCCTTCTCGCTCGGGGACCAGACGACGCTCTTCTCGCGGCGGAGCGCGAAGTAGCCGAGCGAGTCGCGGTCGCCGTACTTGTCGAGGAGCCCCCGCAGCTTCTCCTCGTCGTCGTCGGTCAGCGGGTCGACGGCCCGCCGGGAGCGGAACGCGGCGTACAGCACGCCGATGATCAGCAGGGTGGACAGCACGTTGATGGTGACGTTGACCCAGCCGGGGGTGGCGATCCCGTCGAAGCGCGAGTCGTCGGCGGCCAGGGTGATCAGGCGCATCACGCCGTACCGCCAGCGCTCCAGGAAGGTGGAGGTGCCGGTCGAGGTGTTGGTGACGGTGACGAGGAAGGCGGCGAAGAGCGAGGTGACCAGCAGGCCGCCGACCGCCACGACGGCGGCGAGCAGCGGATTGGAGCGGTCCCCCTTCGCGTAGAACTCCTTGCGGCCGAGTACCAGCGCGAGGACGAACGCGGCGGTCAGGACGAGCGAGATCCAGTTCTGCGCGTGCTGCCGGATCTCGGGGAAGGCCATCGCCACGGCGAAGAGCAGCAGGAAGAGTCCGCTCAGGACGATGTTGAGGATCCAGGCGGCCCGCTTGCGGCGCCGCATGGTGATCGCCAGGAAGAGCGTGAAGACGCCCGAGGCGAAGCCGGCGGTCAGCAGATACGGAGTGAAGTAGTTGTCCGTGTTGTGTCTGCGGAGGTCCTGGCCGAGCGAGACCCACACGGCGCTCAGGAAGTTGATGAACGTGACGGCGCGCAGGTACCAGACGGCGAACGCGGCGCTGCGCCGCGAGCGGGCGGTGCCCCTGGGCGCTCCTTCGGTGGACAAACGGACCTCTCCCATGAAAAGCGATCATATGGGGCATCGCTTGCCATGGCTGGTCGCCGGAGGCAGTCGTCCGCGTGTGGCGGAACGGCTGCCTCCGGCGCCGCGATCCGGCTAGTTCTCCTCGTCCGGGGAGTCGGCCACGACATCGTCCGGAATGGTCGGTTCCGGCTGCTCGGGCAGTTCCGCGGCAAGTGCCGCCGCGGCCTGGACGAGGGGAAGAGCGAGCATGGCCCCGGTTCCCTCACCCACGCAGACGCCGTGGTCGAGCAGCGGGTTGAGCGCCATCCGGTCCAGCGCCTTCGCCTGCGCCGGCTCTCCACTGACCTGACCCGCCAGCCACCAGTCCGGCGCCCGGAACGCCGCCCGCTGCGCCACCAGCGCACAGGCCGCGCCCACCACACCGTCCAGGATCACCGGCATCCGCCGCACCGCGCTCTGCAGCAGGAAGCCCGTCATCGCGGCCAGGTCCGCCCCGCCGACCGCCGCGAGCAGCTCCAGCTGGTCGCCCAGGACCGGCCGGGCGCGACGCAGCGAGTCCCGGACCGCCGCGCACTTGCGCATCCAGGTCAGGTCGTCGATCCCCGCGCCGCCCCGGCCGGTCACCACCGAGGCGTCCGTCCCGCACAGGGCCGCGATCAGCGTGGAGGCAGGCGTCGTCCCGCCCACGCTCAGGTCGCCGAGGACGACCAGGTCCGTGCCCGAGTCGGCCTCCTCGTCGGCGATCGCCATGCCGAGCCGAACCGCCGCCTCGGTCTCCTCCGTGGTCAGCGCGTTCTCGATGTCGATCCGGCCGCTGCCGCGCCGCACCCGGTGGCGGACCACGTCGGCCGGCAGCAGCTCCGGCTCGCAGTCCAGACCGGCGTCGACGACCCGCACCGGCACGTTCGCCGCACGGGCGAGCACCGCGACCGGGCTCGCGCCGTCCAGGACCGAGCGGACCAGCTCGTACGCGGTGCCGGCCGGACGGCCGGACACCCCGAGCGAGGCCACCCCGTGATCGCCCGCGAAGAGCACCACGCGCGGCTGCTCGATCGCCCGCACCTTCACCGAGCCCTGGGCCGCCGAGAGCCACTCGCCGAGCTCGTCGAGCCGGCCGAGCGCACCGGGCGGAACGATCAACCGCTCCCGGCGTTCCTCGGCGTCACGCCGCACCCCGCCGTCGGGGCGCTCGATCAGATCGGAGAAGTCGTCCAGGTTCAAGGCACGTCCTTGCGGCGTCGGCGGTGGCCAGGTCATCGCACCCTACCCGCGCAGCACCAGAGCCTGTCCCGCGACGACGAGGAGCACCTGCTCGCACTCGTCGCCGAAGGCCGCGTTCAGCCGGCCCAGCTCGTCCCGGAAGCGCCGCCCCGCCGCCGTGGCGGGCACGACCCCCGAGCCCACCTCGTTGGTGACGGCGACGACCGTGCGGGACGTGGCCCGCACCGCCGCCACCAGCTCCCCGGTCCGCTCCCGCAGGGCGTCCTGGCCACCGTCCGCCCACCGCTCGTCGTCCCAGGCCCCCACCCGGTCCATCGCGTCCGTCAGCCACAGCGACAGACAGTCGATCAGCAGCGCCGGGCCCTCGGGCTCCGCGAGGAGCGGCACGAGCTCGCAGGTCTCGGCCGTACGCCAGGAGCCGGGCCGCCGGTCCCGGTGCAGGGCCACCCGCTCCGCCCACTCCGGGTCGTCCCGCCGGGTGCCCGAGGTCGCCACGTACAGCACCTCGGGGAACGTCTCCAGACGCCGCTCGGCCTCCACCGACTTTCCCGACCGGGCACCGCCGGTCACCAGCGTGCGGCGCGGGACGTCCGGGATGGCGTGGTACTCGCCGAGGTACAGCGTCGTCCCGTCCGGAACCGTCCGCGCCCCGGCCGCCGCGAGCCGCCGGTCCAGCTCCGCACCGCCCGGCACGTCGTGGTCGAGATGGACGGCGATCACCTCGGTCTCCGCGGAGACCGCCCCGGTCGCCCGCAGCCGGGCCAGCCCGTCCGGGCGGCCCGTGGCGTCCATGACGACCATGTCGTACGGACGGCGATGATCGTCGGTCAGACCCGCGGGAGAGCCGCCCGGCGGCAGATACAGCAGCCGCTCGCCCTCCGGCGACGTCACCTCGTACCCCGTACCGGGGGAGTCCATCGGCACCGCACGCACCCGGTGTCCGCTGATCAGCGTCAACTCCCGTCCGTCCGGAACCCGGCCGGCGGACGGCAGCCCGGCGGGCACCTCCACGGCGGGTCCGTCGTGCGGGTGGGTCAGCAGCACCTGCCGCACACCGACCAGCGAATGCCCCGCGCGGGCGGCGGCCAGCGCGGCCCCCGGCGTCAGGTCGAGCAGCAGGGACTCGTCCACGAGCAGCGCGGTCGCGGCGCGCGCCCGGTCACCGCGGGAGGTCGCGCACACGGCGCAGGGGCAGTCGGGGCGGGGGAGTCCGAGGGGGGCGCCGGTGCCGAGCAGAGTCAGTTCCACGCATTGATCCTCCCGCGTCACCGCGAGGGGTGCGCGCCCGGCTACGCTGCGGGCAGGAAACCGATCATCCGGTGAGCCTCAGGAGGCGGACATGGCATGGACGTGGCGGTTCGAGAAGTCCGACGGCACGGAGACCGCTCCCGCGGTGGAACCGGAGGACTGGACGACCCAGGGCGACGCCGAGTCCTGGATCGGTGAGGTCTGGAAGGACCTTCTGGAGGGCGGAGCGGACCAGGCCACGCTCTTCGAGGACGACACCAAGATCTACACGATGTCGCTGAACGCGGAGGCGTAGGCTCCGGGCGGCCGGTCCCACGGCGGGCCCGGCCGCTCACACCCCGCTCCCCGTCGAGCACGGGATGCCGGGGGTCAGCCCCGGACACCGCACAGGTGCAGCAGCGCCGCTATCCGGCGGTACGGGTCCGTCCGCCCGGCGCGGTCCTCGGCGGCCAGGAGCCGTTCGAGCTCCTCCGCGGCCGGCAGGCCCACGTCGCCCGCCATCCCGTCGGTGAAGACCCGCACGCCGTACCAGGCGTGCAGCGGTGCGGCGATCCCCGCCAGCGTCGACGTCAGAGCGTCGAGGCGGTCGGCCCGCACCTTGAATCCGCTGTCGTCCGTGTACGTGTCCGACTCGAAGCCGGTCAGCGCGCCCGACCAGTCCCCGGCCAGGCCGGGCCGCATGGCCAGCGCGTCCGCGTTCCGCACGACCAGGGAGAGCAGACCCCCCGGGGCCAGCATCCGGGCGAGGCCCGCGAGCAGGGCGTCCGGCTCGTCCGCGTACATCAGGACACCGTGGCAGAGCACCACGTCGAAGCTGCCCGGCAGGAAGTGCACACCGGTCTCGCGGCCGTCGCCCTCGATCAGCCGGACCCGTTCACGGATCCCGGCCGGTTCGGTGGCCAGCGATTCCCGGGCGGCCTTGAGCAGCTCGGGATCGGCCTCCAGACCGGTCACCGTGTGTCCGGCCCGGGCGAGCCGCAGGGCCTGGGTCCCCTGACCCATGGCCGCGTCGAGTATCCGAAGCCGCTGCCCCACCGGGTAGCGGCCGGCTATCTGCTCGTCGAGCTGACGCGCGATGAGCTCCTGACGGACGGTCTCACGCAACCCCCCGTATCCGATCGGCCGCGGGGAGGCGGCGGGCAGCGGCGGACCGCTGCCCGCGCCGGAACCGGAGCCGGTCGTGCTCAGGGCCGCTCTCCGCGCTTGACCTGCGGCTTCGGCAGCCGCAGTCGGCGCATCTGGAGCGTACGCATCAGGCCGTAGGCCACGGCACCGCGCTTCGGCTCGTTCGGGAAGCGCTCGGCGAGCTGCTTCTTCAGACGGAGCCAGATGCCGATCGAGTCGATGACGATCATCACGATCACACCGAGCCAGAGCAGCAGCGAGATGTTCTGCAGCGCCGGGACGCGGATCATCGACAGGACGAGGATGACCACGGCCATCGGGAGGAAGAACTCCGCGATGGAGAAGCGCGAGTCGACGAAGTCGCGCACGAAGCGGCGGACCGGGCCCTTGTCACGGGCCGGCAGGTAACGCTCGTCGCCGCTGGCCAGCGCCTCGCGCTGACGAGCCAGGTCGGTGCGGCGGGCCTCGCGGGCGCGCTTGGCGGCCTCCTTGCGGTCGGTCGGCACCGTCGCGGCGCGACGGCGCTGGGACTGCGCCTCACTCCGCTTCGGGGTCGGGCGGCCCTTGGGGGCCTCGGGGTCGCGGGGCTGCTTGGAGAGGTCCGCCGTCACCTTGTCGGTGGGGACCTTCTCTTCCTTGGAACGGCTACGGAACACATTCCCCAGAGTACGTGGTGGGGGGTGTGGACCCCAGTCCGGCCGGGAACGATCCGGTATCGGCCTGCGTCTGTGGGGGTACGCACGGACGACACGCACGCTTTCCCCGAGGTCCATCTACTCCCTGGGCCTGAGGAAGCTCACGCGTAGTCGTCCTTGGGGAGGAGCACATCCGGCCCCGAACAGTGCGTCAATGGAGGCAGGGACCGTACTGTGGATCCTGTTGGAGTGCTTGAGCCGAGTCCGTCAGAAGGGGGCGCGCGAAGCCCATGAGCGGTGTCATGAAGCGTATGGGGATGATCTTCCGCGCGAAGGCAAACAAGGCCCTCGACCGGGCCGAGGATCCGCGCGAGACCCTCGATTACTCCTACCAGAAGCAGCTGGAGCTCCTGCAGAAGGTCCGGCGGGGCGTCGCCGACGTGGCGACGTCGCGCAAGCGGCTCGAACTGCAGCTGAACCAGCTCCAGGGCCAGTCCGCCAAGCTGGAGGACCAGGGCCGCAAGGCGCTGGCGCTCGGCCGTGAGGACCTGGCCCGCGAGGCGCTGTCCCGGCGGGCGGCGCTGCAGCAGCAGGTGAGCGACCTCGAGGTGCAGCACCAGACGCTGCAGGGCGAGGAGGAGAAGCTCACCCTGGCCGCGCAGCGACTCCAGGCCAAGGTGGACGCCTTCCGTACGAAGAAGGAGACCATCAAGGCGACCTACACCGCCGCTCAGGCGCAGACCAGGATCGCCGAGTCGTTCTCCGGCATCTCGGAGGAGATGAGCGACGTCGGCGTGGCGATCCAGCGCGCCGAGGACAAGACGGCCCAGCTGCAGGCCCGCGCGGGCGCGATCGACGAGCTGCTCGCCTCGGGCGCGCTCGACGACCAGTCCGGACTGGCCAAGGACGACATCCAGGCGGAGCTGGACCGACTGTCCGGAGGCACGGACGTCGAGCTGGAGCTCCAGCGGATGAAGGCCGAGCTGGCCGGCGGGCCGTCCGACTCGAAGCAGGCGATCGAGGGCGGCACGGGAACCCCGCAGAACCAGACCCAGCAGTCCTCCCACCCCAGGTTCGACAAGCAGTAAGGACGGCGCGTCATGATCGTGAGGATCATGGGGGAGGGCCAGTGGGAGCTGGCCGACAGTCACTTCGCCGAGCTGAACAAGCTGGACGACGAACTGCTCGCCGAGATCGAGTCGGGAGACGCCGACGGCTTCCGCCGGACGTTCTCGGCCCTGCTCGACGCGGTCCGACGCCTCGGCGAACCAGTCCCCGTCGACACGCTGGAACCCTCGGAACTGATCCTTCCCGAACCCGACGCCACGCTCGAAGAGGTCCGGGAGATGCTGTCCGACGACGGCCTGATCCCGGGCTGAAGCCTCCGACGACGACGGCAGCGCCCCGCCTCCCGCTCCGGGAAGCGGGGCGTCGCCGTGTCCGCCACCCCGTACCGTTGCTCCGTGACCTCCCTCGACACCGGCTTCTCGCAGGCCCGGCACTGGCTGCGGGCGCATCCCCTCGCCTTCGACGCCGGCCTCGCCCTCGCCGTGCTCGCCTGCATGGTCACGGGATCCTTCGCCGACCCGCACGGCAGCCCCAACGGACCCACCTTCGGCGACCGCACCCCCGACGCCACCAGCGTCCTCCTCATGGTGCTGGGTGCCGCCGCCCTCGTCCCGCGGCGCCGCGACCCCCTCGCCGTCCTCGCCTTCACCGGCTCCGTCACCCTCGTCGAACTGATCACCGACGACCGGCCGGCCCCCGTCGCGATGAGCGCCGTCATCGCGCTCTACACCGTCGCCTCCCGCACCGACCGCCCCACCACCTGGCGCGTCGGCCTGCTCACCATGGGCGTCCTGTCGGGCGCCGCGATGCTCTTCGGCCCCACCCCCTGGTACGCGCAGGAGAACCTCGGCGTCTTCGCCTGGGCGGGCATGGCCGCCGCCGCGGGCGACGCCGTCCGCAGCCGCCGCGCCTTCGTCGACGCCATACGGGAGCGGGCCGAGCGGGCGGAGCGGACGCGTGACGAGGAGGCCCGGCGCCGGGTCGCCGAGGAGCGCCTGCGGATCGCCCGCGACCTCCACGACGTCGTCGCCCACCACATCGCCCTGGTCAACGTCCAGGCCGGGGTCGCCTCCCACGTCATGGACAAGCGCCCCGACCAGGCCAAGGAAGCCCTCGCGCACGTCCGCGAGGCCAGCCGGTCCGCCCTCAACGAACTGCGCGCCACGGTCGGGCTGCTCCGCCAGTCCGGCGACCCCGAGGCGCCCACCGAACCCGCCCCCGGCCTCGGCGTCCTCGACGAGCTGCTCGCCACCTTCCGCAACGCGGGCCTTCCCGTGGAGCTGGCCCGCGCGGACGGGGACGCCGGGCTTCCGGCCGCCGTCGACCTGGCCGCGTACCGGATCATCCAGGAGGCGCTGACCAACGTGCAGAAGCACGCCGGCCCGGACGCCAAGGCCGAGGTGAGCGTCATCCGCGTCGGCCGGACTGTCGAGATCACCGTCCTCGACAACGGAGCGCCGCAGCAGGCGGAGCCCGCCGACACCGGCGGCCACGGACTGATCGGGATGCGGGAGCGCGTCACCGCCCTCCGCGGCACGTTGACCGCGGCACCCCGCTACGGCGGCGGGTTCAGGGTGCAGGCGATACTGCCCGCAACGGCCCGTACGGGGGAGGACGCATGACCATCCGGGTGCTGCTCGCCGACGACCAGGCGCTGCTCCGCAGCGCCTTCAGGGTGCTCGTGGACTCCGAGCCGGACATGGAGGTCGTCGCCGAGGCCGCCGACGGGGCGCAGGCGGTCGCCCTGGCCCGCACCACGAAGGCCGACGTCGTCCTGATGGACATCCGGATGCCCGGCACCGACGGGCTCGCCGCCACCCGCATGATCACCGCGGACCCGGAGCTGTCCTCCGTACGGATCGTCATGCTGACCACCTTCGAGGTCGACGAGTACGTCGTGCAGTCGCTGCGCGCCGGAGCCTCCGGCTTCCTCGGGAAGGGGGCCGAACCGGACGAGCTGCTCAACGCCATCCGGATCGCCGCCGCCGGAGAGGCCCTGCTCTCGCCGGTGGCGACCAAGGGCCTGATCGCCAAGTTCCTCGCGCAGGGCGGCAGCGCGGACCCCGACAGCGGCGAGGACGCGCCGGCGTACTCGGAGCGGCTCGGCGCCCTCACCACCCGCGAGCGCGAGGTCCTCGTCCTCGTCGGCGGCGGCCACTCCAACGACGAGATCGCCGAACGCCTGCGGGTCAGCCCCCTCACGGTCAAGACGCACGTCAACAGGACCATGGCCAAGCTCGGCGCCCGCGACCGCGCCCAGCTCGTGGTCACGGCCTACGAGTCCGGCCTGGTACGTCCACGGGTGGAGTGACGGAGTACCCCGGCGTACTCCAGACGCGGTATGCGCGGGATAAAGAAAGGGACCCGGGGCCGAGGATCCGGCGCTTCCCATGGCTGATCGTGTTAGCGGGCACCCCTGGATCGTCCTGGCGCCCGCCTGCCGAGTACGCCACAGAAGAGAGACCCCATGTCCTGGCTGTCCAGATTCAGCCTCGCGCAACGGGCCCTGATCGGGCTGATGTCCATCGTCGCCATCGTCTTCGGTGCGATAGCGATACCGCAGCTGAAGCAGCAACTGCTGCCCTCGATCGAGCTCCCGATGGTCTCGGTCCTCGCTCCCTATCAGGGCGCGTCGCCCGACGTGGTCGAGAAGCAGGTCGTCGAACCGCTCGAGAACACCATCAAGGCGGTCGACGGCATCAAGGGCGTGACCTCCACCGCCTCCGAGGGCAGCGCCGTCATCATGGCCACCTTCGACTACGGCGACGAGGGCACCAAGCAGCTCGTCGCCGACGTCCAGCAGGCCGTGAACAGGGCGCGCGTGGCACTCCCGGACGACGTCGACCCGCAGGTCGTCGCCGGCTCGACGGACGACATCCCGACCGTCGTTCTCGCGGTCACCTCCGGGAAGGACCAGCAGGCGCTCGCCGACCAGCTGGAGCGGACCGTCGTCCCGGCCCTGGAGGACATCGACGGCGTCGGCCAGGTCTCCATCGACGGTGTCCAGGACCTCCAGGTCTCCGTCACCCCCGACGAGAAGAAGCTGGCCGCGGCCGGGCTGAACACGATGAAGCTCGCCCAGGCCCTCCAGGCGGGCGGCGCGACGGTGCCGGCCGGCTCGTTCTCCGAGGCGGGCAAGAGCCGTACGGTCCAGGTCGGCGGCGGCTTCACCTCCCTGCGGCAGATCCAGGACCTGCGCGTCAAGCCCGACCAGGGCAAGGCCGTCCGCGTCGGCGACGTGGCCACGGTGAAGCAGGAGGAGTCCTCCCGGGTCTCCATCACCCGTACCAACGGCAAACCCAGCCTGGCCGTCCTCGCCACCATGGACAACGACGGCAGCGCCGTCGCCATCTCCGAGGCCGTCAAGGACAAGCTGCCCGAGCTCCGCAAGGACCTGGGCGCCGGCGCCGAGCTGACGGTCGTCTCCGACCAGGGCCCCGCCGTCTCCAAGTCGATCTCCGGCCTCACGACCGAGGGCGCCCTCGGCCTCGTCATGGCGGTCCTCGTGATCCTGGTCTTCCTGACCTCGATCCGCTCGACGCTGGTCACCGCGGTCTCCATCCCGCTCTCGGTCGTCCTGGCGCTGATCGTGCTGTGGACCCGTGACCTCTCTCTGAACATGCTGACGCTGGGCGCCCTCACGATCGCGATCGGCCGGGTCGTCGACGACTCGATCGTGGTCCTGGAGAACATCAAGCGGCACCTCGGCTACGGCGAGGAGCGCGAGTCGGCGATCCTCACGGCGGTCCGCGAGGTCGCGGGCGCCGTGACCTCCTCGACCCTCACCACGGTCGCGGTCTTCCTTCCGATCGGTCTGGTCGGCGGCATGGTCGGCGAGCTGTTCGGCTCGTTCAGCCTGACGGTCACGGCCGCGCTGCTCGCCTCGCTCCTGGTCTCGCTCACCGTCGTCCCGGTCCTCTCGTACTGGTTCCTGCGCGCCCCCAAGGGCACGTCGGCGGACCCGGACGAGGCCCGGCGCCTCGCCGAGGAGAAGGAGAACAAGAGCCGCCTCCAGCGCCTGTACGTCCCGGTCCTGCGCTTCGCGACCCGCCGCCGCCTCACCAGCGTGGCGATCGCGGTGGTCGTCCTGATCGGCACCTTCGGCATGGCCCCGCTGCTGAAGACCAACTTCTTCGACCAGGGCGAGCAGGAGGTCATGAGCATCAAGCAGGAGCTGGCTCCGGGCACCAGCCTCGTGGCGGCCGACGAGGCGGCGCGGAAGGTGGAGAAGGTCCTGTCCTCCACCGAGGGCGTGAAGGACTACCAGGTCACGGTCGGTTCCTCCGGCTTCATGGCGGCCTTCGGCGGCGGTACGGGCGCCAACCAGGCGTCGTACCAGCTGACGCTGGAGGACTCGGCGACGTACGAGAAGACGCGCGACGCCATCGACGAGGCCCTCGGCAAGCTCGACGGCATCGGCGACACGACGATCGCGGCGGGCGACGGCTTCGGCAGCCAGGACCTGAGCGTGGTGGTCAAGGCATCCGACGCCGACACCCTGAGGAAGGCGTCCGAGGCGGTCAGGGCCGAGGTGTCGGAGCTCGACGACGTCACCGACGTCCAGAGCGACCTGTCGCAGTCCGTGCCGCGGATCTCCGTCAAGGCCAACGCCAAGGCGGCGGACCTCGGCTTCGACGACACGACGCTCGGCATGGCCGTGGCCCAGGCGGTCCGCGGCACCCCCGCCGGCAAGGCGATCCTCGACGACACCGAGCGGAACGTCGTCCTGACCTCGGCGAACCCGGCCACGACGATGGACGGCCTCAAGAAGCTGCCGCTGGGCCCGGTCAAGCTCGGCGACATCGCCGACGTGAAACTGGTCCCCGGTCCCGTCTCGATGACCCGCATCGACGGTGCCCGCGCGGCGACGATCACGGCCAAGCCGACCGGTGACAACACGGGCGCGGTGAGCGCCGCGCTCCAGACGAAGATCGACGCGCTGGACCTGCCGGAGGGCGCCACGGCCTCCATCGGCGGTGTCTCCGAGGACCAGTCCGAGGCGTTCGTCAACCTGGGCCTGGCGATGCTCGCGGCCATCGCGATCGTCTTCATGCTCCTGGTCGCGACCTTCAGGTCCCTGATCCAGCCGCTGATCCTGCTGGTGTCGATCCCGTTCGCGGCGACCGGCGCGATCGGTCTGCTGATCGTGACGGGGACCGCGATGGGCGTCCCGGCGATGATCGGCATGTTGATGCTGATCGGCATCGTGGTCACCAACGCGATCGTCCTGATCGACCTGATCAACCAGTACCGGGCCCAGGGTCTGGGCGTCGTCGAGGCGGTCGTCGAGGGTGGCCGCCACCGTCTGCGCCCCATCCTCATGACGGCGCTGGCGACGATCTTCGCGCTGCTCCCGATGGCGCTCGGCATCACCGGCGAGGGCGGCTTCATCGCCCAGCCGCTGGCGGTCGTGGTCATCGGCGGTCTGGTCACCTCGACGCCGCTGACGCTGCTGCTGGTGCCGACGCTCTACGCGATGGTGGAGCTCCGCAAGGAGCGCCGCGCGAAGAAGAAGGCGGCGAAGAAGGCGAAGAAGCGGGACGGCACGCTGGACAACCCCGAGCAGCCGGACGTGACCCCCGCGGACGCGACGCTGCTGGACAAGCTGGACGCGCTGGACATCTGACGCCTCCAGGACGGCCCGTGGGGGCCCGGGGGCGGGCCCGGCGGGGGCGCGGGCCCGGCGCGCGGGCGCGCGG